>NZ_JBFULQ010000245.1:0-8127 GCF_054049815.1 Mesorhizobium sp. P5_C1
ACAATATCGGGCCGCCGGTCACCGCGACGCGCGATGCGGCAACTGCCAAAGGCATCGTCATCAACGGCCTGCCGATTCTGATCAATCCGTCACCAACCTTCAGCCATCTCGACCAGTACTATGCGCAGTGCGTGACCGGAGGGCCTGGTTCCTTTGTGCTGCCGATTTACGCTGCCGCCGAATTTTCTACGGCCATCCGGCGCAAGCTGGTCCTCGAAGTGAGCGGCATTCAAGATGGGACGAGGGACATCCCCGTCGACACTGCTGCGCCTGTCGACTGCTTGAAAGGCGAGCGGGACAGACGGTTTTATTCGGACCCGTATTTTCCGGAGCTCGACCGATAGCTTCGTCGTAGTGACAGCAGTCAGGCCGGACGGGCGTCGAACTTCTGCCGAAACTCGTGGTGAAGGTCGCGACGCCAGCGCCGGCCATAGACATAGCCATTGATCAGTTCGGGCAGCGAGTAGCCGAGATCTTTCGACGAGCGGTTGGCCATGTAGCCCGAGAAGGCTTCCGGAATCCGGCACTTCAGAATATCGGAAATGATCTGCCGCGTGATCATGTAGGGCGGGATATGCGGGTAGGAGCGGGCAATATTCGGGTGTTTGCGCATCAGATTCGCATAGGCTTCGACATAGCCGTCGCGACGTCGCGAAATCGAATTCTCCGAATTGTGCTTCGTCCAGTCGATGTCCTGAGACAATTGCGCGCCAAAGCGCCGGGCAAGCCGCAGCAGCAATTCCCGATCCTGCATCCTGGCGATGTCGCTGTCATAGCCGCCGATGGCCAGCAACGCCTCGCGGCGGGCTGTTATCGCCGATCCCGCGATCAAGATTGTCTCCGCGACCAGCGTTCGTTCCAGCGTGGCAGAGTTTAGGAATGCATCGCGATTGATGCAATCGGTGGCGCGTCCGCCCTTCAGGGAGACATAAGAGCTGATCAGCACTTCGAGCGCCGGATTGGCATCGAACCAGGTCAGGGTCCGTTCGAGCCTGTGCGGCAGATAGACGTCGTCGGAATCGAGGAACGTCACGACGGGTGCCTGCGCGCGCTCGATGCCTGCATTGCGGGCGGCATTGGCGCCTCGCCATTTCGCGCCGACATAGATCAGTCGCGGATCACGAATGCTGGCCAGTGCCGCCGCGGTTCCGTCCGTCGAGCCATCGTCGACGACAATATGCTCGAACCTCGGCATGCTCTGGGARATTACACTTTCCACGGCGCGCAATACCGCCTCGCGCCTGTTGTGAGTCGGCGTGATGACCGTGATGAGAGGAGCGTGCTCTGTCTTCCGGGTCATACTGCGTCAGCCATTTCCAGCGTAAAAAATACGCTTCCTGCCAGGTCTTTCGATCTTCAGGACGGTCAAATGGATCGGCCTTCCATATCCCCCGTATTGGCCACGACGCTACAAAAAACAGACGTACCTGTCACCCCACCGGGATGCTGCTCAATGCGCGTGAAACGACGAATTCCACTATCTAGCGCTTCAACTGCAACACCATTGCCGCGCCCTATGCTTGCGAATCGCCCTTGCGATGAATGACGCGTCTATAATCTGGATGCATTCCACTACGTCAGACGTAATCGCATCGCGGCAGGTGTTTGGGCAGATTGCCGTCGCGAGGCCGGCTGCTCGGCTTCGGTTCCAGAGGGAGTACTGTCATGACTGCTTACGCCGTTGCCCATATGCGCCAAGCCCGGATGGGTCCGCAGATCGTCGAATATCTGCAGAAGATCGATGCCACGCTGGCCCCTTTCGGCGGTCGTTTTCTGGTCCATGGCGGCGAGGTCGAGGTCATCGAAAACGATTGGCAGGGCCACCTGATCATCATCGAATTTCCCGACAGGCAACACGTGCGCGGATGGTACAACTCGGCCGCCTATCAGGCGATACTGACGTTGCGGACCGACAACTCGGAAGCCGACGTGATCTTCGTTGATGGCGTTGAGCATCCGCATAAGGCCACGGATGTCCTTGACCAGGCGTGAAGTCGACAATGGTGCGGCGGGATTACCGTTTCAGCAAGAACACCGCCTGCTGGCCGAAGAAGTTCCAGAACCACCATGGCATCGACAGGCCGATCTTCTGGCCATTGGCGTCGAGCGCGGTTGCTTTTTCCACGGTAGCGCCAAGCTCGTCGCACAGATTGACGAAGTCGCGGATGGTGCAGAAATGGATGTTGGGCGTGTCGTACCAGGAATAGGGCAGGTCCGTGGTCACCGGCATGCGGCCATTGAGGAACAGCGACATGCGGACCCGCCAATGGCCGAAATTGGGGAAGGACACGATGGCGCGATTGCCGATCCTGAGCAGTTCCTTGAGAACCAGCTTCGGGTTGCGGGTGGCCTGCAGGGTCTGCGACAGGACGACGAAGTCAAAGCCCTTGTCGGGATAGAACTCGAGATCCTTGTCGGCATCGCCCTGGATGACGCTCAAGCCGCGCGCCACGCATTCGTTGACGCCACGCTGCGAGAGTTCAAGGCCGCGGCCGTCGACCTGCTTGGTGTCCTGCAGCAATTCGAGCAGCGAGCCATCGCCTGAACCGACGTCGAGCACGCGCGACTGTGGCGGAATGAGGTTAGCGACGACTTCGAGGTCGACGCGCTGGTTGCGGGTGACGTTCATGATGCGAGTCCTCGCGCCCGTGCCGCGGAGCCGATGAAGCCATTGATGGCGGCAAACAGTTCCGGCTCGTCGAGCAGGAAGGCGTCGTGGCCGCGATCGGTCTCGATCTCGACAAAGGATACCGACGCGCCGGCGGCGTTGAGCGCATGAACGATCGAGCGGCTCTCTTCGGTCGGGAACAGCCAATCCGAGGTGAAGGACACCAGGCAGAAGCGGGTTTTCGTGCCGGCGAACGCATCCGCCAGCCGGCCGCCATGGTCGGCGGCGAGGTCGAAATAATCCATCGACCGCGTCATGTAGAGATAGGAATTGGCATCGAAGCGATCGACGAAGGTCATGCCCTGGTGGCGCAGATAGCTCTCGATCTGGAAGTCGGCGTCGAAGCCGAAGGTGAGCGCCTCGCGATCCTGCAGATTGCGGCCGAACTTCCGATGCAGGGCAGCTTCCGACAGATAGGTGATATGGGCGGCCATGCGCGCCACCGCCAAGCCCTTTTCCGGGCGCTTGCCGTGCTCGAAATATTTGCCGCCATGCCAGTCCGGATCCGCCATCACGGCCTGCCGGCCGACCTCATGGAAGGCGATGTTCTGCGAGGAATGGCGCGCGCCGGTGGCGATCGGCAGCGCCGAGAAGACGCGCTCCGGATAGCTCGACGCCCATTCCAGTACCTGCATGCCGCCCATCGAGCCACCGAGGACGCAAAACAGTTTTTCGATGCCGAAATGGTCGATCAGCATCTGCTGGGCGCGCACCATGTCTCGAATGGTGATGATCGGCAGGTCGAGCCCATAGGGCTTGCCGGTGGCGGGATTGGTCGAGGCCGGGCCGGTGGAGCCCAGACAACCGCCGATGACGTTGGAGCAGATGACGAAGAAACGGTTGGTATCGATGATCTTGCCGGGGCCGATCAGCACTTCCCACCAGCCCGGCTTGCCGGTCACCGGATTKGTGCTGCCGACATGCTGGTCGCCCGTCAGCGCATGGCAGACGAGGATGGCGTTGGAACGGGCGTCGTTCAGCGTGCCGTAGGTCTGGTAGGCGATCTGGAACGGCGACAGCAGGGTGCCGGCATCGAGCTTTAGCGGCTTGTCGGGCCCAAAGCGCAGCACCGGGCTCGACGGCTGGTCAGCCTCGTTGTTGGTTTTTCCAGCGCGCAGAGCGGCCATTGCATCCATCTCACACTTTGAATCCGCACGGTGCTTTCGAAATTCGAGGCCGATGCGGTGTCCGGCCGGCGCGGACAACAAAAAACCGGCATTGCAGTCGCAAAGCCGGTTACAGGATGCAAACGGCCCTTTAGCAAGTTGTTTAACGTGGCTGCAAGCCGACCGGCCAAATCACCACGGAATTTCGTACCTCTTCTAGGACTGTGGCGCGCCCGCGTCAACGGCCAGCCGCGGTCCGGAGGTTGCCACCTCTCGACATTGCGGGCCGTGGCTTGTATTTCCGCTGCGGCTTCCAGACGGAAGCGTTCTCGACGGATTTTGCGACATGAGCCAGACACCGGACAAGGCACGTCCAACCCCGCGCGCGGGCATCATGGACATCGACGCCTATGTGCCGGGCAAGAGCACCGCGCCCGCCGGCGTCGCCAAGGTCTACAAGCTGTCGTCGAACGAGAATCCGCTGGGTCCGTCGCCGAAGGCGATCGAGGCCGCGCGGGAGATTGCTGCGAAGCTCGACGTCTATCCCGATGGCACCGCCAGGCGGCTGCGTGAGGCGATCGCCGAGGTGCATGGTCTCAACGCGCAGAACATCATCTGTTCCAACGGCTCCGACGAAATTCTCGGCCTTCTGGCGCAAACCTATCTCGCTCCCGGCGACGAGGCGATTTTCACCGAACACGCCTTCATGGTCTACAAAATCTACATCCAGTCGGCCGGCGCAACTCCGGTCGCGGTCAAGGAGACCGATGAGCGTGCCGACATCGATGCGATGCTGGCCGCCGTCACGCCGCGCACGAAAATCGTATTCCTTGCCAATCCCAACAACCCGACCGGCACCTATGTGCCGTTCCAGGAAGTGCGCCGCCTGCATGCCGGCTTGCCCGGAAATGTGCTTCTGGTGCTCGACGCGGCTTACGCCGAATATGTTCGCCGCAACGACTATGAAGCCGGCATCGAACTGGTCGGCGGGGCCGAGAACGTGGTGATGACCCGCACCTTCTCCAAGATCGGCCTCGGCGGGGCTCGGATCGGCTGGATGTACGCACCGATGCACATCGTCGATGCCATCAACCGTGTGCGTGGCCCCTTCAACGTCAATGCGACGGCGATCGAGGCCGGCATCGCCGCGATCCGTGACCGCGACCACGTCCAACGCAGCGTGATGCACAACGAAACGTGGCTTACATGGTTGAGCGAGGAGTTCGGCAAGCTTGGGCTGCGGGTGACGCCAAGCGTCGGCAATTTCATCCTGATCCATTTTCCCGACGACCAGAACCATTCGGCCGCCGCGGCGGACGATTATCTGACGGCGCGCGGCTATATTCTGCGGCGCGTTTCCGGCTACGGCTTTCCCAACGCGCTGCGCATGACCGTCGGCACCGAAGAGGCCAATCGCGGCGTGGTCGCCGCTCTCACGACATTCCTGAAAAGCTAGAACACCATGACATCACCGATGTTTGAAAAGATCGCGCTGGTCGGCATCGGCCTGATCGGCTCGTCACTGGCCCGCGTCATCCGTCGCGAGGGCCTCGCCCGTCACGTCGCCATCTCGACCCGCAGTGCCGCGACATTGGCGCGGGCGCAAGAGCTTGGGCTCGGCTCCTCCTACTCCAGCGATGCGAAGGAAGCGGTCCGCGATGCTGATCTGGTCATCGTCTCGGTGCCGGTCGGCTCGTCCGGCGCTGTGGCCGAGGAAATCGCGCCGGCGCTGAAGCAGGGTGCGATCCTCACCGATGTCGGCTCGACCAAGGCATCGGTGATTGCGCAGATGCAGCCCTATGTGCCCGATGGCGTGCATTTCATTCCCGGCCACCCACTGGCGGGCACGGAAAAATCCGGCCCAGATGCCGGTTTCGCCGACCTGTTCGACAATCGCTGGTGCATCTTCACCCCGCTGCCCGACACCGACCCGGATGCACTGGAGAGGCTGTCGGAATTCTGGCGCCGTTGCGGCGCCAACATCGACACGATGGACCCGCAGCATCACGACATGACGCTGGCCATCGTCTCGCACCTGCCGCATATCATCGCCTACAACATCGTCGGCACCGCCGACGATCTGCAGTCGGTGACCAAATCCGAAGTGATCAAATATTCGGCTTCAGGTTTTCGCGATTTCACCCGTCTCGCCGCCTCGGATCCGACCATGTGGCGCGACGTCTGCCTGCACAACAAGGACGCCATCCTCGAAATGCTGGCACGGTTCTCGGAAGATCTGGCGTCGCTGCAGCGGGCGATCCGCTGGGGCGACGGCGAAAAGCTGTTCGATCTGTTCACCCGCACCCGTGCGGTGCGCCGCTCGATCATCGAGGCCGGCCAGGACATCGACGTCCCCGATTTCGGCCGTCAGGCGGTCGAGCACCCGGCGAAGGCGTAGGTCGCTTCTTCAGCCTGCTGGCCAGTGGCTTTTCATCATCGCCAGCGTCTCGGCCCGGTCCGGCGCGCCTAGCCGGCCGCCGAAGCGCAGGCATTTGAGCGCGGCGGCCGCACTGGCAAAGCGTAAGGCCTGCTCGACCGGCATGGCTTCCGCCAGTCCGACGGCGAAGGCGCCGTGAAAGACATCGCCGGCGGCCAGCGTGTCGACCGCATTGATTTTCGGCGCCGCGACATGTCGCGATGATCCCGTCGCGCGATCGAACCACCAGGTGCCAGCCGCGCCGCCGGTAACCGCGACAAACGCATCGCCGCGCCGGGCGAGTGCCTCACAGGCCTGGCGCGAATCCAGTTCCGCGCCGCACAGTACGCGCGCCGCCGGCTCGGAAGCCACGATATGGGATGCCAGGGGCAGCAGCAGTTCCAGCACGTCCCTCGACGCGGTATCGGCATCAAGGATCGCCGGCCGGCCGATGGCGTGCGCCGCCTCCAGGGCAAGCGCTGCGGCACCGGGCCAGCGGACATCGGCCAGCACGGCATCGAATGCCGAGAGGTCTGCGAGCGGCAGAGCCTCGGGATCGGCCTGGGCCTGGCTGTCGTAGAACGGCACGATGATGCGCTCGCCATGCGCGTCGACCAGGATCGAGGCCAGCGCCGAGCGGGCGCCACTGACGCGGCGCACGAAGCTGCAATCGACGCCTTCTGCTTGGATCCCGGCGATCAGCTGATCGCCGACTGAATCGTCGCCCGTGCTCGCCCACAACGAAACATCGGCGCCCAGGCGATGTGCAGCGCAGGCCGCGCTCGTCGCCATGCCCGAAGCGATCTGGACGCCGTCGGAGGCGATGAACTTGCCTTGGTGGCCGGGCAGCGTCTCGACACGCAAGATCGTATCCAGCGTCAGCGCGCCGACACTCAGCAGTCTCACGGGTTTTGCCATCGATGCGCTATTCCACCGGCTTGATCTTGCCCAGCGGAATGAAGCCGAGCGAGGCCTTGCCCTTGACCACCTTGAGCGGCATCGACGGCTGGTTGCCGAGCAGCGCCAGGCCAGCAAAGCCCTGCTCGATCTGCGTTTTTTGCTCGGGGATGGCACCGCCGAGGATCGCCGCCACGGCCTTCGGATCCTTCAGCGTGATCGTCAGGTCGGCGTCGATGAGACCATCGGCATCGACCGACAGCGGTCCGGAAACGGTGACGCGCGCCGTGCCTGACGACAGGTCGAGGTTGTGGATCTCGATCGCCTGGCCGCGCAGGCTCTTCACTTGCCTGCCGATCAGCGCGACGCCATTCTTCAGCGTCACGTCGCCGCTGGCATCGAGCGCCGGCAGCACCCGTCCGCCGATCGCCTCGGCATCGATCTCGAGATCGCTGAAATTACCGAGATAGTTGATATCCCCACCTTTCGGCTGCAATTGGCTGTCCGCCTTGCCGGCACTGAACAGTTCGACCGGATCGGTGTCATCAGCGGGATCGGTCTGGCCGGACAGGCCCTCGGCCTGCAGCGAAATCCGCCGTGGCAGCGGCCATGACAGTTTGACGTTGGCTTGCAAATTGTCCCAGTCGATCCACAGCGGCATCATGCCTGGAACGGAGGTCCTGAGCGGACCGCGCAGATCGGCCACCGGCGACAGCGGCTGGATGATCTGGGCGACGGCATTGAAGCTGCCGGCCGAGGCGGCGATGTTCCTGGCATCGTCCTCATAAGCGAGATTGTCGCAGGAGACGGCAAAGCTCAGCGGATAGCCGCTGACCTGGAGATTGGCACAGCCGGCCTCGACGCCACTCTTGTTGAGCGAGGCAACCGCCTTGTCGGCTTCACTTCGGACCCGGTCAGCCAGGTAGAACCAGCCAGCGCTGTAAATGGCGAACAGCACGACAATGAACGCGGCAAGCCAGAACAGGAGGCGTCGGCGCTTCGGTTGGCGTTCGTCACTTGACGTCATGCTTTGGCTCTCG
>NZ_JBFULQ010000246.1:0-8057 GCF_054049815.1 Mesorhizobium sp. P5_C1
GAATTGTCGGATCGTATTCTTGCGGCGGGGAAAGATGTGGCGCGGACGCTGATCCAACAGCGTTAGGACGTAGACTCATTATCGTGTAGCCAGATGCGGACTGAGACGAGTTTGAGGGCAGCGAGGTAGTTTTCCGCCAGTTCGTCGTATCGGGTTGCGATCCGGCGGAACTGCTTGGCCTTGTTGAAGAAGCGCTCGACGAGGTTGCGTGCCTTGTAGGGGAAGGCGCTGAAGCAGATCGGGTCCTTGCGGTTGGCCTTGGGAGGGATGTTGGCCCAAGCCCTTCGCTCGGTGACGGCATTGCGCAAGGCGTTGGCATCATAGCCCTTGTCGGCAAGTAGCATGGCCCCTTCCGGCAATTCCGTTATCAAGTCCGCTGCGGATGCGATGTCACTCATCTGACCTGCCGTGAGCATCAGCTTGATCGGCCTGCCTTTGGCATCGACAAGAGCATGGATTTTGGTTGTCAGCCCGCCTCGGGATCGACCGAGACAATGATTGCGATCCCCCTTTTTGCCGTCGCACCCTGTTGGTGGACGCGAACAATAGAGGTATCGATCATCTGCACCTTGCCGTCGTGGGCTTTGGTGACCGTACCCATCAGGCGGTCCCAGACACCGGCTTTGCRCCAGCGGTTGAAGCGATTGTAGATCGTGGTGGGCGGTCCATAGCGTGCCGGCGGGTCGGCCCAGCGCGCACCGGAGCGCAATACCCAGAAGATGCCATTGAGAACCCGCCGATCATCCACGCGCGGCACGCCTCGCAGCTTGTTGGGCAGATGCGGCTGGGTCGCGCGCCATTCGAAGTCGGTTAGGTCGTATCGGTTCTTGAGCAGTCTGAATCACAAACTGGCGCAACATGAAAGCCGCAGGCTTGACCGCACCGTGGAAGGCGGACATGAAAGGTCGATGACGAGCGAAGATATGCCCCAGTTGTTCTACCCAGGCATGCCGGAGCGCACGGAGCCTTGGACAGGTGACTACGAGATATTATGGAGCATCTACATACGCTGCAACAACAGGCAGAAGCTGCGCCGTGTTCACATCCCTGCACTAGAAGCGATCATTGGCCAGCCCCACGGTGGACGAGGTTGGGTCATCGAGAAAGAGAACGACAATCCGGGAGAATTGAGATTGATGGCCACCGAAATCCTGGCCGGCTCCTACTCTGATGCCATGCTCCTTTCGTTGCTCAGGAAGCTTTACGCGCTCAGGCCACACTGGCATCTCACCGCAAGGCTAAACGCTGAGCATCCTCGCGGCGTCTATATTATGGCCACCTATGCGGAGAAGGAACCCAGCAGCGCCGCCCCTGCCGTATCCAACATCATGGTTGAGTTGCAGCCGGACTTCTCATGCTTGATCGATGGCACCACATCGCATCGCAGCGGGAGCGGCAAAGCGTTTTGATGACCTCCTGTGGTGAGGCCGTTGGACGGACGCCTCTTACCATTCTCAGACGTCGATCGCTTATGGGTATACGGCCTAGGCGGTGCCCCAAGTCCGCTGCTGCCACGCCACACCTTGACGATCTCACCGAAGCTCGGCGCCTGGGGTTGCTCTAAACATCGAGAGTGACGATCATGCCGCGGACTTCGGCCATTTCCAGGAGCAGGTCCTGCAGGTTTTCGTCCAGCACGGCACCGGTCCGCGCCAAGAGCTCGGCAATGCACTCTCTCATCGATATTGACGGCGGCACCGGTTTTCTCGGAAAGCAGCCGCCCGATGGCCGTGCGGATCAGGTCATCCCGATCAGACATCGTGTCATCTCGCAATGCAGCCTCCCTCATGCTCCCCATGCCTCACCCGCGCTTTCAACGACAGGGCGTGGTTTCTCTTACGGTATGATTTTTTGACGCCACATCCGCGGCTGTGCTCACGCGGACGGCAGCAACGGCTCGTTGCCGGGCTGGATGGCTTCGACGGCGGTGGCGCACGGTGTGGGTTTGTATGCCGCAAGCCCAGAATGCGCTGTAGGGAAGCACAAAAAACGCCTTCAGATGACCTCCGGAATAGAGTTTCCAAACAGGCGCTGAGCGGCTTATTTGCCGCAATGATGATCGTTGATCTTGTTCAGCGCATTCGCGTCGGGCCCAACGCGGTCGTAGGAGCACGGTCCGGYCGCCGTGGTAACCAACAGCTGGTCATAATAACGCGGGCCGCCGAAAAGGAAGTTGATGAGGTTGTCATCGGCGGGGACGTAGCGTTCGGATTGGGCCTGCTGGTGGTGATGCCGATCGCCGGCGAACGCCGAACCAGAAAGGCCTGAGCCTATCGCGATAGCGAGAGCCAAGATCGCAAAGCATTTCGTGGTCATCGGCAACACCTCCTGGCTATCCTGAATCACACCATACATCCAAAATCGCCAGGCGGACAAAAGTTCCCAACGGCGCGGTTTCGCAAGCCAGGCCCGGACGCCGTGCCGCAGGAAGACCAAATGCCGCCGAAGACCCATCGCGATTGGCTCTTGCCGAAGCCCGCCGCCTCGCTCATCCATGGGATTGCAACGACAGCTTGGAACCAGTGATGACCGATGCCAGCCTTTGTCTAGTCGAAGCGACGATCGAGCAATTGCGCCGCGCGCTAGATGGCGGCGCTGTCACCAGCGTCGAACTGGTCGGGGCATATCTCAGGCGCATCGCGCATTTCGACCGCCACGGCATTACCCTCAACGCGGTCCCGGTGCTCAATCCAGCGATGTTCGAGGAGGCCGCCGCCTCCGACCAGCGCCGCCGCAACAGTGCCACGCTCGGACCGCTCGACGGCATCCCCTACACCGCCAAGGACAGCTACAAGGTCGCCGGTCTGACCGTGGCCGCCGGCTCGCCGGCCTTCGAGCATCTCATCGCCAACGAGGATGCTTTCACCATCGCCCGGCTGCGCGCCGGCGGCGCCGTGCTGATCGGCCTCACCAACATGCCGCCGATGGCCAATGGCGGCATGCAGCGCGGCGTCTATGGCCGCGCCGAAAGTCCCTACAATGCCGACTTCCTGACCGCCGCCTTCGCGTCGGGCTCGTCCAACGGCTCCGGCACGGCGACATCGGCCAGCTTCTGCGCCTTCGGGCTGGGCGAGGAAACCTGGTCGTCCGGTCGGGCGCCGGCCACCAACAACGCGCTGGTCGCCTACACGCCGTCGCGCGGCATCATTTCGGTGCGCGGCAACTGGCCGCTGGTGCCAACCATGGATGTCGTGGTGCCGCATACGCGCAGCCTGCCAGACATGCTCGAACTGCTCGAAATCATCGTTGCCGACGATCCCGAGACGCGAGGGGATTTCTGGCGCGCGCAGCCTTGGGTCAAGTTGCCGAAGAGCTCCGATGTGCGGCCGCGACGCTATACTGATCTGGCGCTTGCGGGGTCGCTGAAAGGCATGCGCCTCGGCGTGCCCAAAATGTATATCGGCCGCGACAGCGGGGCGGATCGGCCGATCGAGACCCGCGCCTCGGTGCTTGCGCTGTGGGAACAGGCGGCGGCGGATCTCACGCGGCTAGGCGCCGAGGTGATTGAGGTCGATTTTCCCGTCGTCTCCAACTATGAGCGCGACCGCCCCGGCGCGCGCACCATGGCCGAGCGCGGCCTGGTGCCAGAAGAATTCGCCAACCGCGAAATCTGGGATCTCTGCATCTGGGGCTGGGACGATTTTCTGCGCGCCAATGCCGACCCGGCACTGCCCGATCTCGTCTCGGTCGACGGCGCAAAGATCTTTCCACAGCCGCCGGGCACACTGCCCGACCGCTATGAGGGCGGCTTTGACTTGGCGGAGTACGTTGAGCGGGCGCGATCCGGTGTCACGCCCGCAGTGGACATTCCGACACTCGAGGACGGTCTGAAGGGACTAGAAACGACAAGGCGGATCGATTTCGAGGACTGGCTGGACCTCCACGGCATCGATGCCGTGGTGCTGCCCGCCGCCGCCGATGTCGGGTCGGCCGATGCCGATGTCAACGAGGCGTCGGCCGCGCTTGCCTGGCGCAATGGCACCTGGGTCGCCAACGGCAATCTGGTCTGGCGCCATTTCGGCATTCCGACCGTCACCGTACCGATGGGAACGATGGCCGACATCGGCATGCCGGTCGGCATCACTTTTGCCGGCAAGGCCTATGATGACGAAAAGCTGCTGCGCATGGCCGGCGATTTCGAGCGCTCCAGTCAGCGCCGCACCCGTCCTCCGCGCACGCCCGAATTGGCCGACGATGTCTTTGCAGGCCGTCCCGGCCAAGCCCTGAACAGCGAGGCGCCCCCGCTCGCCATCACGCTTGTCGCCGAGACGCGGGCTTCGGGTGATCAGGACGAGATTGTCATCACGCTCGACCTGCCTGGCGAAGCGACCGATACGGCCAGCATCCAGCTGCACGTCAACGGAGAGGCCGTCGCGCTGCAGAGAAGCGGCGCGCGCTTCAGCGGGAGTGCGCTAGTCCCGGCCGCCGAGCATCACCGCTTCCACAGCGTCTGGCGCGGCTCGTATGGCTCGATCGTGACAGCGGTGGTGCGGCTGGAGGATGGCCGCACCGCCGGCGCGTACGCGGTCACGGGCGGCATCGGGTGACTGCGGCCTTGCGGATCGCGCGGCGTCCAGAGACTGTTTCGAAACTCGCTCCTGCGAGTCATATGGTGGTGTTTTCGAGAACCGGAGCGGAACGTACATTTGAGTACGTGAGCACCGGAAGCGCAGAAAGCGCCGCCAGATGGCCGCAGGAGTAGAGTTTCCAAACGGTCTCTCAGTCCGTCCTGATCCAGACGCCCTTGGTATTGAGATATTCGTCGAGATGCTCGGCCCCGCCCTCGCGCCCGTAGCCGCTCATCTTGTAGCCGCCGAAGGGCACCGCCGGGTCGATTGCATGATAGGTGTTGACCCAGACCGAGCCGGCGCGCAGGCGGTTTGCCAGCTGGTGCGCCTTGCCGACGTCGCGGGTGAACACGCCGGCACCCAGCCCATAAGGCGTGTCGTTGCCGCGCCGAACCACCTCGTCCAGCGTGTCGAAGGGCAGCGCCGAGATGACCGGGCCGAAGATCTCTTCGCGGGCAATGCGCATGTCATCGGTAACGCCCGAGAACACACTGGGCGCCATGAAGTTGCCCGCACCGAGCCCGCCTTGCGTGATGCGGTTGCCGCCGGTGACCAGCCGGGCACCTTGCCTGGTGCCGTCCTCGATGTAGCCGGTGACGCGTTCGAGCTGCTTGGGCGAAATCAGCGGCCCGATCTCGGTTTCAGGGTCGGCCCCGTCGCCGATCCTGAGTTTTGCCGCATAGGCCGAGACCCGTTCGACAAATTCCTCGTAGATCGGCCGTTCGACGAACAGCCGCGACCCGGCGATGCAGATCTGGCCGGAATTGGCGAACACAGACATTGCCGCTACCGGCACGGCGCGCTCGAGATCGGCGTCGGCGCAGACGATGACCGGCGACTTGCCGCCAAGTTCCAGCGAGACGCGCTTCATGTTGCCGGCCGAGGCGCGCAGGATGCTCTGGCCGGTCACTGTGGAGCCGGTGAAGACGATCTTGTCGACGTCCATATGGGCGGCGAGCGGCGCGCCGGCTTCCGCGCCGGTGCCGGTGACAATGTTGACGACGCCGGGAGGCGCGCCGGCCTCCATCATCAGCGCGCCGATCAACAGCGGCGTCAGCGKCGCTTCCTCGGAAGGCTTCAGCACGATGGTGCAGCCGGCCGCCAGCGCTGGGCCGATCTTCCAGATCGACGCGGCTGTCGGCGCATTCCAGGGAATGATCGCGCCGACCACGCCGACCGGCTCCTTGCGCGTGTAGGAGACGATCTCGCCCGGCAGCGAATTGCCGATCGAGTGGCCATGGATCGACGTCGCCATGCCGGCGTAGAAGCGCAGCATGCCGAGCACGCGGTTCTTGTTGGCCAGCGTGCGCACGATGGGCATGCCCATGTCCGTCGTGTCGGAAAGCGCGATCTCCTCCCAGTGACGCTCCATCAGGTCGGCAATCCTGAGCAGCAGCAGCTGGCGCTCATAGGGCTTGAACCGGCTCCAGGGTCCGTCGAAGGCGCGCCGCGCCGCCGCCACCGCGAGGTCGATATCGCCTGAATCGGAGAGCGGCAGGGTCCCGATCACGGCGCCGGTGGCGGGATTGCGCGTCTCGAAAGTCCGGCCGCCGAGCGCGTCGCACCAGAGGCCATCGATCAGCATCTTGCGGTGCCGGCCATCGATCGGCGTGTGCAGCGGCAGGTCTTTAACCGATACCGTCAAGGTCCCGTCCTCCCTTCCGCATCCAACCTAGCGGGCGGCCCAGACAAGGCCGCGCTCGACAATCAAGGCCATTTCCGGCACCGCGAACTCGTCGGCATTGTGACCCAGCGCGCTGTAGAAGACCTTTCCAGCCCCATAGCGACGCTTCCAGACCACCGGCATGACGACGCCGCCTATTCCCGGAAAGTGCTGGTCGGTGAAGGTGGTTGTGGCGAGCACCTCGTTGCCCGGATCGACATGCATGTAATACTGCTCCGATCGGTAGGCGAAATCACGGACGCCGCTTGTGATCGGATCATCCGGCCTGGWGACGGCGACCGTATAGTCGATGATGTCGCCGGGATGCGCGACCCACTGGCCGCCGGTCATGAACTGATAATCGGCTTCGTTGCGGAAACTGTCGCACATCGTACCGTGAAATCCGCCAAGGCCACTGCCCTGGCGAACCGCGAGAACCAGATTCTGAAGTTCGGCCTTTTCGATCGTCGACATCGTGATCACGGGCACGATGAGATCGAATGCGCTGAGCTTCGGATCGGCGAACATCGCCGTGCCCTCGCCCAGCGTGACGTCGAATCCGTTGCGCTCGAGCAGACCGCGCACGACCTTCGCACTCTGTTCCGGCGTATGCCCTTGCCAACCTCCCCAGGCGATCAAGGCTTTCTTCGGCATGTTGTCCTCCCTGTAGCAGTCCGCCTGATCGATCGGTGTCAGCGCCAGCCCAGCGCCGGAGCGACATGGGTCAGGATCGCCTCGATGACATGGGCATTGTAGTCGACGCCGAGCTGGTTGGGCACGGTGAGCAGCAGGGTGTCGGCCTCGGCGATCGCCTCGTCCTTCGCCAATTCCTTGATGAGCACATCCGGTTCGGCGGCGTAGCTGCGCCCGAAGATCGCCTTGGTGTTCTCCTCGATGAAGCCGATCTGGTCGCTGCTCTGGTTGCCGCGCCCGAAATAGGCGCGGTCGCGATCGTCGACCAGCGCGAAGATGCTGCGGCTGACCGACACGCGCGGCTCGCGCTGATGGCCGGCCGCCTTCCATGCCTCGCGGTAGACCCGGATCTGCTCGGCCTGCTGGATGTGGAACGGCTTGCCACTCTCGTCGAATTTGAGCGTCGAACTCTGTAGGTTCATGCCCAGTTTCGCCGCCCATTCCGAAGTGGCGTTGGTGGCCGCACCCCACCAGATCCGCTCGCGCAAGCCTTCAGAATGCGGCTCGAGCCGCAGCAGGCCGGGCGGATTGGGGAACATCGGCCGTGGATTGGGCTGAGCGAACCCCTCGCCCCGCAGCGTATCGAGGAACACCTCGGCGTGATGCCGCGCCATGTCGGCGTCGCTCTGTCCCTCCGCCGGGGCGTAGCCGAAATAGCGCCAGCCGTCGATCACCTGCTCCGGCGAGCCGCGGCTGATGCCAAGCTGCAGGCGGCCGCCGGCGATGATGTCGGCAGCACCGGCGTCCTCGGCCATGTAGAGCGGATTTTCGTAGCGCATGTCGATGACCGCGGTGCCGATCTCGATGCGGCTGGTCTTCGCGCCGACGGCTGCCAGCAGCGGGAACGGCGAAGCGAGCTGACGAGCAAAATGATGGACACGGAAATAGGCGCCGTCCGCGCCCAGTTGCTCGGCGGCGACGGCTAGGTCGATGGACTGCAGCAGCGCGTCCGATGCCGACCGCGTCTGTGATTGCGATGAGGGCGTCCAGTGCCCGAATGACAGGAAACCGATTTTTTTCATGCCTTGCGATATATGGAAGTGGCGGATGGAATGCAAAGCCGTTGCTCGCCGATCTCGGCGTCGGCCGGCTGCGCTGATGGCATCAAATAATGCTGATCCGCGCGTGGCACG
>NZ_JBFULQ010000247.1:0-8048 GCF_054049815.1 Mesorhizobium sp. P5_C1
GCCCGGAACGATGTGGGGACGAAATTGATGGCGGGTTCGAAATCCAGCTACGACTACGACGAATTGCTGGCCTGCGCCCGCGGCGAACTTTTCGGACCGGGCAATGCCCAGCTTCCCTATCCGCCCATGCTGATGTTCGACCGCATCACCGAGATCAGCCAGACAGGCGGCGCCTTCGACAAGGGCTTCATCCGCGCGGAATTCGACATCAAGCCGGACCTGTGGTTCTTTGCCTGCCATTTCATCGGCAATCCGATCATGCCCGGATGCCTCGGCCTCGACGCGATGTGGCAATTGACGGGCTTCTATCTCGGCTGGCTCGGCGAACCCGGCAAGGGAATGGCGTTGTCGACAGGCGAGGTAAAATTCAAGGGCATGGTGACGCCCTCGGTGAAAAAGGTCGAGTACGGGATCGACTTCAAGCGCGTGATGCGCGGCCGGCTGGTACTCGGCATCGCCGATGGCTGGCTGAAGGCGGATGGCGAACCCATATACGCGGCAACGGATTTGAAGGTCGGTCTGTCCAAGCAGTCGGCGGTCGGCTGACCGGCATCACCGGCTGACCCCTGGAAGGAGTTGCGAATGAGACGTGTCGTAGTCACAGGCCTCGGCATCGTGTCGTCGATCGGCAACAATGCCAACGAGGTTCAGACCTCGCTGCATGACGCCAGATCCGGCATCAGCTTCTCCGATTCCTTCGCCGAGCATGGTTTTCGCTGCCATGTCTGGGGAGCGCCGACGCTCGATCCATCCGCCATGATCGATCGTCGTGCAATGCGCTTCCTGTCGAAGGGTGCCGCCTGGAACCACGTCGCCATGGATCAGGCGATCGCGGATGCCGGCCTCAGCGAGAGCGACATCACCAATGAGCGCACCGGCATCGTCATGGGATCGGGCGGACCATCCACCAGCACCATCGTCGAGGCGGCGGAGATCACGCTGAAGAACGGCAGCCCCAAGCGCATCGGTCCGTTCGCGGTGCCGAAAGCGATGTCGTCGACCGCATCGGCAACGCTTGCCACCTGGTTCAAGATCCACGGCGTCAACTACTCGATCTCGTCGGCCTGCTCGACCTCGGCGCATTGCATCGGCAATGGCTACGAACTGATCCAGTGGGGCAAGCAGGACATGGTCTTTGCCGGCGGCCACGAGGACCTCGACTGGACGATGTCCGACCTGTTCGACGCCATGGGCGCCATGTCGTCGAAATTCAACGACCGTGCATCCGCCGCCTCGCGCGCCTATGACGCCAATCGCGACGGCTTCGTCATCGCCGGCGGCGCCGGCGTGCTGGTGCTGGAAGAGCTGGAACATGCCAAGGCGCGCGGCGCCAAGATCTATGCCGAGATCGTCGGTTACGGCGCGACCTCGGACGGCTTCGACATGGTGGCGCCATCCGGCGAAGGCGCGGTCCGCTGCATGCGCCAGGCAATGGCGACGGTTTCCACACCGGTCGACTACATCAACACCCATGGCACGTCGACGCCGGTGGGAGATTCCAAGGAAATGGCCGCGATCCGCGAGGTTTTCGGCCAAGAGATGCCATACATCACGTCGACGAAATCGTTGACCGGCCATTCGCTGGGCGCGGCCGGCGTGCAGGAGTCCATCTACTCGATCCTGATGATGCAGGGCGGTTTTATCGGCGAAAGCGCCCATATCGAGACCCTCGACCCCGAATTCGAGGGCATGCCAATCGTGCGAAAGCGCATCGACAACGCCAAGATCGACACTGTTTTGTCAAATTCGTTCGGCTTCGGTGGCACCAACGCAACGCTCATTTTCCAGCGCTATTCCGCATAAGGCCAGCGTTGTTTTCATAAGGATTGGCGGCCATGGACGGATTGATGAAGGGCAAGCGCGGGCTCGTCATGGGTGTCGCCAACGATCATTCGATCGCCTGGGGCATCGCTCGGAAATTGTCCGAACATGGAGCGGACCTTGCCTTCACCTATCAGGGTGACGCCTTCGGGCGCCGGGTCAAGCCACTCGCCGACAAGCTCGGCGCCTCGCTGGTCGTGCCGTGCGACGTCGAGGACAGCGCTTCGGTCGCCGCCACGTTCGAGACCCTGGGCAATACCTGGGGCGGGCTTGATTTCGTCGTCCACGCCATCGGCTTTTCCGACAAGAACGAACTGAAGGGCCTCTACGCCGACACCAGCCGGGACAATTTCGTCCGCACCATGGTGATCTCCTGCTATTCCTTCACCGAGATCGCCCGCCATGCAGCCGCCTTGATGAAGGACGGCGGATCGATGATCACGCTGACCTATGCGGGCTCGGTCCGTGTCATGCCGAACTACAATGTCATGGGCGTCGCTAAGGCCGGACTTGAGGCCAGTGTGCGTTACCTCGCCAACGACTACGGTCCGCGCGGCATCCGGGTGAACGGCATATCGGCTGGACCGGTGCGCACGCTCGCCGGCGCCGGGATTTCCGATGCGCGCCACATGTTCTCCTACCAGCAGCGCAACTCGCCGCTGCGCCGCACCGTGACCATCGACGAGGTCGGCGGTTCCGCGCTCTACCTGTTGTCCGATTTGTCTTCTGGCGTTACCGGCGAAATCCACTATGTCGATTCCGGCTATCACATCGTTTCAATGCCGACGCTCGATGAATTGAAGCAGACCGATGGCGGGCGAGATTAATACCTAGCTCCCAAAAGTGCGCAGCGGTTTTGGGACGGCGACGCGTATAAAACAAAAGCTTAAGATGCGCCGACGAAATCCGTTTCAACGCGACGCGCTTTAGTCCGCACATGAAATACTTCCGGTCCAATAAAATTGGACGCATTCGCGGAAACTCATTTTAAGGACATATCCGCTAGAAAGCCCTGTACTCTGGGGACCTTTCAATGTCGGCCGTCAGCAACCCGAAGCGAACACCTGTGTTCCGGCTGCTCACCATAGCAAGCTCGGGTATCGGCAGTTTTGTCCTCGGACTCTGGGGCCTGAAGCATGGTCTCAGCGATAGTTTTGCCGGGATATCGGCGGACATGATGGTCGCGATGATGGCCGCCCTGTGCGCACTGGCGGCGTCGGTGGCCGCGATGTCCTTCTTCGCCGGCGTCGATGAATCAGCGGATTTCGTCTTCGAGGAGACCCATTTCGACAAGTTGACCGGCCTGCTGGCACGTCCGGCGATGGTCGGCAAGATCGCCGAGGCGGCATGCGCGACGAGCCGGACCGGCGAGCCGGTGTTCCTCATCGACATCGACATCGATCGGTTCAAGCAGATCAACGACGCCATCGGCTACAGCCAGGGCGACGAGTTGATCCGTGAGTTCACCAAGCGATTGAAGACTTGCCTGCCGCAACGCGCGGTGATCGGACGTATCGGCGCCGGTGAATTCGCAATCCTCCTCCCCGACAATCAGGTGTCAGGGTCACTGGAAAGTGCCATCGAGAGGCTCATCGACGAGATGATGGAGCCCTATGAGCTCAGCACGCACATGCAATCGGTCAGCCTGTCGGTGGGCATCGTGGCGATGCCAAAGGACGGTGTCGATCCCGTCCTCATCCTGCGCCGCTCCAATCTGGCACTGCAGAATGCGCGCGCCAGCGGCCTCGGCAACTGGTCGGTCTTCCACGCAGAAATGGGCAGGGTCGCCGACCATCGCCAGTGGGTCGAATCCGAGTTGAACGTTGCCTTCGAGCGGGGCGACTTCGACCTTCACTACCAGCCGCAGCTCGATCTCCCGACCGGCCGCATCGTCGGCTATGAAGCGCTGATCCGCTGGCGGCATCCCGAACGCGGCATGATCCCGCCGATGGAGTTCATTCCGATCGCCGAGGAAACCGGCATGATCGGTCCGATCGGAGAATGGGTGCTGCGCAAGGCCTGCAGCGACGCGCGCCATCTGCCCGAAGACTGCTTCGTCGCCGTCAACATCTCGCCCGTGCAGTTCATGACCAAGGACTTCGTCGGTATCGTGCGCGACACCATGACCAGCACCGGCATCAAGCCGTCGCGGCTGGAACTGGAAGTGACTGAGACGGCGATGATGCAGGACCGCGACCGCGCCGCCACCATCCTGAAGGAGTTGGCGGACATGGGCATCTCGGTTGCGGTCGACGATTTCGGCACCGGTTATTCCAATCTGAGCTACCTGATCGACTTCTCGTTCGGCAAGCTGAAGATCGATCGCTCGTTCGTCAGCCGCCTCGACACGGACTCCAGCTCCGGCGCAGTCGTTTCGACCATCGTCGGGCTTTCGCGCGCACTTGGCGTCAGCATCATCGCCGAAGGCGTCGAAACCGAAAGCCAGGCGACGCTGCTTAGGGCAGCCGGCTGCGAAGTGGTGCAAGGCTACCTGTTCGGCAGGCCGGCGCCACTCAGGTTCAGGGTCGGTGACGCTCACGTTACCGACGAGACGCGGCGCGTCGCCAATCTGCATTGAACGCGGCGCCGCATCTGCTCTCTCGAGCATGATCTTTTTCGAAAACCGGTTCCCACTTTTCGGGATCAAGCTTTAACGACGCGCGACAAGCACCTTGAACATGCCGTCGCGGGCGAGCTCTGCATGGCTCGAAAAAGCAGCCGACAGCACCAGCTCATAGGGAAGCTGGCGGTTGGCAACCATCAACAGCCGCCCGCCGGGCTTCAGGGCCTTGGCCGCGGCGCGGATCATGCCGGCGCCGATCTCCGGCTCGGCCGCGCGGCTGCGGTGAAAGGGCGGGTTCATGGCGATCGCGTCGTAGCGCTTCTCGACCGGCTCCTTCAGCAGATCAGTCCAGAAGAATTCCCTGGTGATCGACTGGCCAACCCCTGCCAGATTGAGCTTTGCGGCTTCGAGCGAGGCGAAGTCCGCCTCATAGAGGTCGAGCGCCGAGATGCCCGGCGCCCGGGCGGCCATCTCGGCAGCCACATATCCCCAACCGGCGCAGAAATCGGCAACGCTCCCACGCAGGTCATCGGGCAGGTTCTCGACCAGCAATCTCGAGCCTGTATCGATCCGGTCGAACGAAAACATGCCGGGCGCGGTGCGAAACCGGCCTTCAACCAGCAGAGCGGGATTGGCGGCGCGCAGGTTTTGCGCAGCGGCCAAATCGGCAGGACGGCGAAACCAGAAGGCAATGCCGTGATACTTCGGCAGATGCCCCTTGAGCGGCACCAGTTCGCCGACGCGCTTGCGCAGGCTGGCGATACCGTCGTCCTTGCCGCCCGCAACGACGATAGTGCCGCCAGGCGCCACCCGCTCGAGCGCCTCGGCGAGGCGCAATTCGTTCAGGCCGCGATGCCGGCCGGCAAGCACAAGTGCCATGTCGAAGCCACCACCTTCGGCCTGCGCGGTGACGATGAGCCCAGACGCCTGCAACGCGCGAAAATGCGGCCGGAAGCCCTGTACCAGGCGAAGCTCGGCCTCGAAGCCTTCGGGGCAGCGAAAGCCCGGTTCAGCGCCGAGAAACAAGGCGCGATCGCCCTTTCCCGGCAAAGGAACAGCCTCGGCCTCGAAGGGATGAAAAAGCGTCTTCAGCGGCTCGGCGGACATTGTTCGATCTCGAAACGAGGCCTGTCTTGACAATCTGAGGATGAAAAGACGGGCTGAGAATGAAAAGACGGGCTGAAAATGAAAACGGGCGCGACATAAGCCGCGCCCGCTTCGATTTACGATTTCAGGCCAATCAGGCGGCGTTTTCTTCGCCTTCGGTCTTCTTGTCGCGGGCGAGTTCCTTGCCGGTGGCCTGGTCGACGACCTTCATCGACAGGYGGACCTTGCCGCGCTCGTCGAAGCCCATCAGCTTGACCCAGACCTTGTCGCCTTCCTTGACGACGTCCGAGGTCTTGGCGACCCGGTCGTTGGCAAGCTGCGAGATGTGGACGAGACCGTCACGCGGACCGAAGAAGTTGACGAAAGCGCCGAAGTCGGCGGTCTTGACGACCGTACCTTCGTAGATCTCGCCGACTTCCGGCTCCGCGACGATGGTGTGAATCCACTTCTTCGCCGCCTCGATCTCCTTGGCGTTCGACGAAGCGATCTTGACCGTGCCGTCGTCCTCGATGTTGATCTTGGCGCCGGTCTTTTCGACGATCTCGCGGATGACCTTGCCGCCCGAGCCGATAACGTCGCGGATCTTGTCGGTCGGGATGTGCATGACTTCGATGCGCGGCGCGAACTCACCGAGTTCCGAACGAGCGCCGGAGAGCGCGTGGCCCATTTCGCCGAGGATATGCAGGCGGCCGTCCTTGGCCTGGCCAAGCGCGATCTGCATGATCTCCTCGGTGATGCCGTCGATCTTGATGTCCATCTGCAGCGAGGTGATGCCGTTGGCGGTGCCGGCGACCTTGAAGTCCATGTCGCCGAGGTGATCCTCGTCGCCAAGGATGTCGGAGAGAACGGCGAAACGCTCGCCTTCCTTGATCAGGCCCATCGCGATACCGGCAACTGGCTTGGCCAGCGGCACGCCGGCATCCATCAGCGCCAGCGAGGTGCCGCAGACGGTCGCCATCGACGACGAGCCGTTGGACTCGGTGATCTCCGAAACGACGCGCAGCGTGTAGGGGAACTGGTCAGCGCTCGGCAGCATCGGGCGGATGGCGCGCCAGGCGAGCTTGCCATGGCCGATCTCGCGGCGGCCCGGCGAACCCATGCGGCCGGTTTCACCGACGGAGTAGGGAGGGAAGTTGTAGTGAAGGAGGAACTTCTCCTTGTACATGCCGGTCAGCGAATCGACATACTGCTCGTCCTCGCCGGTGCCGAGCGTGGCAACGACCAGCGCCTGGGTCTCGCCGCGGGTGAACAGCGCCGAACCGTGGGTGCGCGGCAGGACGCCGACTTCGGAGACGATCTTGCGGACCGTCTTGAGGTCGCGGCCATCGATGCGCGAGCCGGTGTCGAGGATGTTCCAGCGCACGACCTTGGCCTGGAGTTCCTTGAACACGGCGCCGATCTGCTCGGACGTGTACTTGGCGTCTTCGCCTTCAGCCGGAGCAAACGCGGCCTTGACCTTCGCCTTGACGGCGTCGACGGCGGCGTAGCGCTTCTGCTTGTCGATGTTCTTGTAGGCATCGCGAAGCTCGCCTTCGACGATCTTCAGCATTTCGGCTTCGAGCGCGGAATAGTCCGGCGCGGTGAAGTCGCGCGGCTCCTTGGCGGCGACTTCGGCCAGCTTGATGATGGCGTCGATGACCGGCTGGAAGCCCTTGTGGCCGAACATGACGGCGCCGAGCATCAGCTCTTCGCCAAGTTCCTTGGCTTCGGACTCGACCATCAGAACGGCGTCGGTGGTGCCGGCGACGACGAGGTCGAGCTTGGATTCCTGCATCTCGTCGACATGCGGGTTGAGCACGTATTCGCCGTTGATGTAGCCGACGCGAGCGCCGCCGATCGGACCCATGAAGGGAACGCCCGAAAGGGTCAGGGCCGCCGAGGTGGCGACGATCGACAGAATGTCAGGATCGTTCTCGAGATCATGCTGGACGACGGTGACGACGATCTGGGTGTCGTTCTTGTAGCCGGCGGCGAAAAGCGGGCGGATCGGGCGGTCGATGAGGCGGGAAACCAGCGTTTCTTTTTCGCTCGGACGGCCTTCGCGCTTGAAATAGCCGCCTGGGATCTTGCCGGCGGCGTAGGTCTTTTCCTGGTAGTTGACGGTCAGCGGGAAGAAATCGAGACCTGGCTTCGGCTCCTTCATCGAAACGACGGTGGCGAGAACCTTGGTCTCGCCGTATGTCGCGAGCACCGCGCCGTCGGCCTGGCGCGCGATCTTGCCGGTTTCGAGGATGAGCGGACGACCGCCCCATTCGATTTCCACTTTGTGGTGATTGAACATATCTTGTCCTTAATAAGCGGAAAGGGCCGCGCCGTTTCACGGTGCGCGGATGCCCTTTCCCTGGCTTCCTTTCTCGGGCAGCCACGGGCAAGACAACGGGAAGCTCGGGTGATTTCAGCGCGGCGAGCGCGCGAGCGTCCTGCAATCCTGCCCCATGACCGTCCATGGGCGGTTTCGAGTGGCCCTCTGCACGCTCGAAACCGGGTCTGGCCAGTCGATACGACTGGCAGAATGCGCGACCGGCGGGCCCTCCGAAGAAAGCCCGCCGGTCAATTC
>NZ_JBFULQ010000248.1:0-7995 GCF_054049815.1 Mesorhizobium sp. P5_C1
GTGGTGTTCCTGGCCTCGCCGGCAGCGTCGATGATCACCGGCGCCAATATTCTGGTCGATGGCGGCTGGTCGGTGGCGTAAGATCGCGGGTTGTGAGCGAAATCAAAAAGGGCGCAATCGAAGCTGTCGCTCGTTCAGTCCGTCCTTTTTGCGTGAGATGCGCGTATACTTTTCGAAAGGAAGGGAGGCCGCATGTCCATCAATCGCAAACTCAAAGAGGCGGGCAACTTCACGCCGTCCGAGATGGGACTTCTTGGGCGGGTCTTCGACCAGGCAAAGCGCGAGGGCGACTCTGATGCCAGCCGAGAAGCGCTGGCCTCCCGCATCATCGCCAACTATATGGCCGGCATCACCGACGAGGCCGAGCTCCTCGCCTTGTCACGGCAGCCGCTTGGTCGATGACGCGGCACTGTGATTTCAAGGGATTGACTGGTGCTGCGACTGAGGATTGACCTCTGGATCATGCTAATCAAGGCCGCTCCTGATCTCGGCAACCGAGCGAAGCTGCCGCCCGGCGTCGAAATTTCCGGGATCAAGCCAGGCCTCAAAAGCTGAGCGATGGTCCGGCCATTCGCTGGAAAGCATCGAATAGACACAGATGTCGCAAGGTTTGCCCTTCAGGAACAGGCCCTGGCGCAGCGTGCCCTCATAGACGAAGCCGAGCCGATCGGCCGCCTTGCGCGAGCGCAGGTTGGTCGAGGTGCAGGTCCATTCGAGGCGCCGGTAGCCAAGATCGTCGAAGACATGGCGCAGGATCAGGTAGAGCGCCTCGGTGGCGAGCCGTGTGCGTTGCAGCGGCGGCGTGTAGAGCACATAGCCGAGCTCGACGACATGATGGGCGGGTCTCGCCTCCATCAGACAGAGCCACCCCAGCGGCTTGTCGTCGAGGCCGGCGACGGCAAAGAAGGCGCGTTTCTTGTCGGCCACCAGTTCGGCGACGTGGTCGGCGAAACATTGCTCGCTGGCGAACGGGCCAACCTTCATGTCGACCCAGGTGGCATTCGTGTGCTCGTCATGCGACAGCGGGTAGAGACAGGATGCGTCGCGCCCGGCGTCGAGCGGGCGCAGGCGACCCGAGCGACCGACCAGCACGACGGCCGCGGGAACCGGAGCGTCGCCCGGCGGGATCTCACCCGGTTTCAGATCTGATGACATGGTCGCCCCGATGCGCTGGCTAGTTCCAGTAGCGGAATACCCTGCCCATTCTGTTCGGCATCATGAAAATCTCCTCGGCGCGGCGAAACCCGGCATCCCGCCCCATGCCGAGCCAAGTGTCGGCGGTTTCAGGGAAATCGGCCAGAAGCATATGCCGTTCCATGGAAGCGAATTCCTCGTCGGAAACGGCCGACCATTTGTCTCGCAGCAACGAGAAGCGGGCGAGCCAGGCGGCGCGATCTTCTCCCTCGAACAGGGCCGGCTCCCAGATGACGAACTGGCCCACGCCGCCCAAGGCCCTGCGGGCGTGCCGCATCAGCTTCGCCTTGCCCTCGGTCGCTAGATGGTGCAGCGACATGCCGATCCAGATTACGTCGACGGGTTCCGACCAGTTCGCCATCGCCTGCGCGAAATCGCCACAGCGCAGTTCGACCGGGCATGGGAGCCCTTCGAGTGCGCGAGCGGCAAGCGCTAGCGACGCTTCCGACAGGTCGATGCCGACATAGCCGCCGATCGCGGACGTCTTCARCATCGCGGCAGAGGCAGCGGCATCGCCGCACGCCACGTCGAGGAATCGAAACGACCCTGGTGCATGCTCGACGAGCAGATCGCGCAGGAGCCCGTAGACCTCGCGGTGGAACATGAGGTTTGTGGCCACGATCCTGCGGTACGTCTCCAGCTCCTTGTTGAACGTGTCCTGTGGCCCGGTAGCCTCGTTAACGGTCGCCACCGGCATGCTCTCGCTCGACGAACTGGCCATGATATCCTCCCAAGGGACGTTGAAGCGGCACCGCTAGTGGGCGGCACCCGCAGCGTAGAGATGCAGGGCGCGGAAGACCGCCGTGTGGCCGGGGGTCGCAACACCGAACCTGATGCCCAATTCGTGCATGCGCCCGGACAGCCAGGCGACCTCGATTGGCTTGCCCCTTTCGAGGTCGTTGGCCATCGACGATTTTACGTGCGGTGGGAATGCGGTCCATCTGGTCACAACGCGCCCTTCGAACCCCTCGACCATGGGATGACCGGCCGCGGCCGCGACCGCCATCCCCTCGTCGCGCAGTTGCTCGATGAAGATACGAGCCTCGGGGTCGTCGAGGATCGGACCGATCCCGGAGCGCATGAGCGACGTCCCTCCGGAAAAGGCCGCGAGTGTCACGAACTTCTCCCACAGCACATTGTCGATGTCGGCAACCGGCTTCAGCTCAAGCCCAACAGCACGATCGCAGAGCGCCTGAAGGTCCTTGATGAGAGGCTCGCGGTGTCCACCGACCAGGATGTGACGCAGCCCGCCAGCGTGGACGACTTCTCCCGGCTGTTTGATGAATGCGGACAAGTAGGTGGCGCCGCCAATCACCTGGTCGCCGGGAACATGGCGGCCTAGAATCTCGACGCTGTCGATGCCGTTCTGCAACGTCACGACACGCGTATTCCTGCCGATGAGCGGTCCGAGCGCGGCGGCGGCCTTCTCACTGTCGTAGAGCTTGACCGCAAAAATCGCGAGATCGACGGGACCAATGTCGGCCGGCGCGTCGCTCGCGGACACATTGGGGAGAAAGACGTTGCCGATATCGCTTTGAATTCGCAGGCCGTTCCGGCGCATTGCCTGCAAGTGGGCACCGCGAGCGATGAAGCTGACGTCGCCCCCCGCCTCTGCGAGCCTTGCGCCGAGATAGCCGCCGATGCCGCCCGCCCCGATCATTGCGATCCGCATGCGTCCCCCTCGACATCAGCTGCCGCCATGGGCCGAGCGAAGCTGGAACGGCATCTGCCGGGCCCGATCAATATTAGCATTTACTTGAATACAAGGCCAGCCGACAGGGTAGATGTCAGACAGCAAGCGATCACGACGAGCCATCGGCTACCTTATCGCCCGCCACGCCGCTATCATGGCGTCGGCGGCAATTTCGCCTTGCCTGTCGTCGGTCGACCAGGAAATCACCGACACCCGCATGACTTGGCGGCCGTGCCATCTGGCGCCGCCGGCAAAACAGATCCCATCGGCCTGCAGGCGGGCGATCGTCTGCAGCGTCAGCCGGTCGGCCTCCTCGTCCGGGCGGTCGGCGCCGAAACGCACGACGAACTGGTTCAGCACCACGTCGTTGGGCACGGCAATGGCGTTGTCGGCGCGCAGCCTATCGGCCATCGCTCCGGCCACCTTGCAATGGCGCTCTACCATCGCGGCGATGCCTTCGCGGCCGAGATGCTTGATCATCGCCCAGGTGGCGAAGCCGCGCGCCCGTCGCGATAGTTCGGGCACATAGTGGCTGGGGTCGCGCTCGTCCTCGAAGGCCAGTGGCAGGTAGCTCGCCGCGATCGTCATGGCACGGCGATGCGCCTGTTCGTCGCGCACGATAGCATAGCCGCAATCATAGGGCGTTTGCAGCCATTTGTGGCCGTCCGTCGCCCAGGAGTCGGCGGCATCGACCCCGGCGGCCAGATAGCTGCGCCCGGGGCAGGCGCGCGCCCACAAGCCAAAGGCACCATCGACATGGACCCAGGCACCGATGCGCCGGGCGATGGGAACGATGCCGGCAAAATCGTCGAAGGCGCCGGTGTTAATCTGCCCGGCCTGCAGGATGACGATGCAAGGGCCGGAGACCTGGGCGGCGGCCACGGCAAAATCGGCCACCGCGATACGGCCATTGTCGTCTGTCTTCACACGCACGACGCGGTCATGGCCAAGGCCGAGGAACTGCAGCGCCGAGAACACCGTGGCATGGGCGTCGTCGCCAATCAGCACCGTGATGGGCGGCGCGCTGAACAGGCCTTGCGCCTCGACATCCCAGCCGGCCTGCCGCAGGACCGCGCCGCGCGCCGCTGCCAGGCAGACGAAATTGGCCATGGTCGCCCCGGTGACGAAGCCGATGGAGCCTTCGCGCGGCAGGTCGAGAAGCTCGAGCAGCCAGCCGCCGGCGATCGTCTCGACGGCCGAGGCCGACGGCGTGGCGTGGTGATTGCCGGTGTTCTGACCCCAGGTGCTGGTCAGCCAGTCGGCACAAACGCCGACCGAATGGGAATTGCCGCAGACCCAGGCGAAGAAGCGCGGACCTGTCATCCTGTGCAGGCCGGGCTCAGCCTTCTCGGCAAGCTCGTCAACAACACCGATCCCAGCGCTGCCCCGTTCGGGAAGCGGCTCGCGGAAACTGTCCAGAGCCTGCCGATAAGACATCAGCGGCCGCTGCGGCCCGGAGGCGATGGCGTCGCGAAAACGCGTGGCGTGATCGGCAGCTCGCTGGAAGAGTTCGCCTGTGGAAGCCTCCCCTGTGCCGTCATCCTCCGATGCGGAGGGCGACCTGCTCTCCAGGGCCTGCAGCATCGGGTCGAGGATCAGGGCGTCCAGTGTCATGACGATGTCTCCTATAGCCAGTCTATGCCGTATTTGCGCGACACGGCCGCGTAGGCTTCGGGCATCGCGGCGCCGCTCGCCTCAGCCGCGGACAGCTCGCGGAAGAAGCCTTCGAAGCCGGCCGGCGAGGTCATGGTGAGAAACCTGCCGGTGCGCGGCAGGACGCGCTTGTGTGCATGCGGCACACCGCGCGGCGCAAACATCGTTCCGCCCGGCCCGACGCGGAACTCCTGGTCGCCGCAGCGGAAGACATGCTCACCCTTGATGACATAGAAAATCTCGTCCTCGTTGGCGTGCCTGTGCAGGGGCGTGTCGAGCGGATCGATCTCCTCGATGATCGAGAAGGCGCCGCCGGTCGTGTCGGCCGCGGCCCTGACCAGGAAATCGGCGCCGCTGAAGCGCAGCCGCTCGCCTGCCCGGCATCGAGCTTGTAGGCAGATGATCTCGCCATGCCGCTTGTCCCCTCCTCCGCTTGGAGTGAGACGCCGCTCAATTCGCCCGAAAAAGGCTGCTCCGCCAGCCAGCGCTCGCCGAGGTGCCGGACGAACCCCAAGTCCGGTTCCCGGCCGATCAGCCATCCCATCAGAGCGCGTCGCACCCCGCCACCCGATTCTTGCATGGATACCCTCACGGGTCTGGAAAACCCTTGTGACGCCAGTATCGTACTTGGACTCTGATGTATCCAATGATATCAATTCAGCATCATGCTGAATGAAATCGACCTATCCCGCGCCGATCTCAATTTGCTGAAACTGTTCGAGGTGGTACTCCAAGAGCGCCATGTCGGACGGGCTGGCGATCGCCTGAGGCTGTCGCCGTCGGCGATCAGCCACGGCCTGCGCCGGCTGCGCAAGCTGCTCAACGATCCGCTCTTCCTGAAGACGCCGAAGGGCGTCGTGCCGACGCCGCGCGCGCTGGAGGTGGCCGAGCCTATCGCCAATATTCTGGCGCAGGTCCGGCGAATGGTTGTGGCGGTCGAGCCGTTCCGTCCGGAGACGTCGAACCGGCGCTTCACCATCAGCGCCGCCGACGCGCTTTCGGCGGTGTTCCTGCCGCCACTTGTCGAGAAGCTGGCCACGGCCGCGCCCAATATCGACCTCACGGTGCTGCAAATGCTGCCCTATCGCAAGGGCGGGCCCATCGAGCGGACCTGGCGG
The DNA here is from genome assembly GCF_054049815.1 of Mesorhizobium sp. P5_C1. Lineage (NCBI taxonomy): Bacteria > Pseudomonadati > Pseudomonadota > Alphaproteobacteria > Hyphomicrobiales > Phyllobacteriaceae > Mesorhizobium > Mesorhizobium sp. P5_C1. The sequence goes on from NZ_JBFULQ010000248.1 coordinate 5,659, forward strand.
CCGGTGCTTGCCGAGATCGACGCCGGCCTGGTGGATATCGCCGTCGCGCCGCTGGATGACGTGCCGGCGCGCTTCACCCGGCGCGCTATGCTAAAGGAGCGTTTCGTGGTGGTGATGCGCGCCGGTCATCCCTTTGCCGAGCAACCGACGCTAGAGCGCTACTGCACTATGCGTCATGTGCTGGTGTCGTTCACCGGCGACAGGAAGGGGCTGATCGACGAAACCCTGGAAGCGTGCGGCCTAGCGAGACGTGTGGTGTTGACGGTGCCCAATTATACTATGGCGCTTGCGGCGGTCGCCGAGTCCGACCTCATCGCCGCCGTACCGGCCGTGCTGGCGGCGAGGCAGGGACCGCGCTTCGGCCTGGTCAGCGCCGACCTTCCGCTGAACACTGGCCACGTCCCGATCTGCGTTATCGCCCAGAAAGCGGTGATGACGGATGTCGGCCTGACATGGATGTTCGAGCAGGTTTGCGAGGCGGTGCAAACGCACTACGCCGATCCCCCCTCCCAACTGCAGGACTAGAATCTTGCCTGAGGGAGGCGACTACGCATCTAACAAAAGCGCCAACGGGTTAAGCCACCAAGCTGCAATTCTGGTACGCTGCGCGCGGGAACGACCCGGTACCATGGTAGCCACCAGCTGCTCTGGCACGGCCAAATCACGCCGGCAATCCGGCCTTGATGAGCCCTTCACGGAGAAGCTCCCGGTCTTCGGCGTGTTCAAGGAGGACGCTCTCGCGCATGTATTCAGCGGTAGAGAAATCAGGCTGCAAGCGCAGGACCTCCGCCACTGCTGCCTGTGCCGCTTCGGTCCGTTCGAGCTGGGCGTAGCAGGCCGCCAGCCGTGCACTCGACCACGAGCTTGGCAGGGGCATTTTTTTGAACGCCTGAGCGGCCTCTGCAAAGCGCCGAAGCGAATAAAGGGCGATGCCGAAATGAACATCGTACCAGCGAAAGTGTAGTGGGTTCAGGCGACCAGCAGCTTCCAAGCAAACCAGTGCTTCTTCCGGCCTGCCACGAAAGGCCAGCAAGCGGCCCTTCATGATCAGTCCGTCTGCATCATTGGGATTGAGGTCGAATGCCCGGCGGAGATGTTGCTCGGCCATGTCGTATTCACGACGGTAGAGACAGATGGTCGACAGTATGCGGTGGCAGCGGCTCTCCAGAGGGTCGAGTGCGATCGCGTGCTTTGCCTCGTTGAACGCCGCGTCCAGCACCTCGATCGGTGCGGCGGCGTGACCGTTCTGTGCCACCTTCACGAAAGCACGATACGAATGCGCCACGGCATACCGCGCGTCGAGGGCCACCGCTTTCTCGAACATCTCAAGCGCTTGCCGATTGGCATCCGTGTCACTCCGAAAGTGGGCCATGCCCCGCAGCAGGCAGTCGTAGGCGGCAAGGCTGGTTGTCGGCTTCCGGAGCGATTGCTGAAGTCTCGCATCTTCAATTCGCCCAACCAGCGTCGACACAATGGTCTGCGCAACTTCGTCCTGCACCGTGAAGACGTCGTCGAGGCCGCGGTCATAGCGTTCGGCCCAAAGATGCGCGCCGGTCGCCGCCTCGATGAGCTGCGCAGTGATCCGCACGCGCGCTCCGGCGCGCCGCACGCTGCCTTCGAGAAGATAGGACACCCCAAGCCGCCGGCCGATCTCGGCAAGGTCGATCGACTTGCCGCGAAAGGCGAAGGAGGAGTTGCGGGCAATCACGAACAGCGAGCGGAAGTGCGTCAGCCCGGTGACGATGTCTTCGGTGATGCCGTCGCTGAAGTAGGTCTCCTCCGGCTGCCCGCTCAGATTGTCGAACGGAAGCACTGCGATTGAGGGTCTGTCGGGCAAGGATAGCGGCGCACCGGCGGCAGGCGGTGCCGATCCCTTGGACCAGCACCAAACGCGGACCGGCTGCGCGATGTTCTTCAGCTTGCGCTCGCCGGTGTCTTCAAAGGCGAAGTCAGTCTTGCCGGCCAGCTGCTTCTGCGCCGCATCGGCAATGCAAATGCCCCCAGGCTCCGCCAGTGCCTCAAGCCGTGCCGCGATGTTGACGCCATCCCCGAGCAGGTCGCCGTCCTCCACGACAACGTCACCGACGTTGATGCCGATGCGGAACACTATGCGGCTCTCGGGCGGGACCTCCCGCTGATGCTCCGCCGTCCCTTCCTGCATTGCGACGGCACAGGCCACGGCCTCAACAACGGAGCCAAACTCAACGATTGCGCCGTCGCCCATTAGTTTGGCAACACGGCCCCTATGGTCTGCGATCAGCGGGTCTACCACTTGGGAGCGAAGGGTCCTGATCGACGCGAGTGTACGGGCCTCATCTGCTTCGATCAGGCGTGAAT
>NZ_JBFULQ010000249.1:0-7929 GCF_054049815.1 Mesorhizobium sp. P5_C1
AGCCTTAGCTCCGGCGGCGGTTCGGCCTTAACCTTTCCGTAAATATTAGGCTGCTACTTGGACAGCGATGGCCTCGTGGCGGAGCGGCTACGCTGGAGACTGCAAATCTCTGAAGCCTCGGTTCGATCCCGAGGCGAGGCCTCCATCCTCACTTACCTGTCCGACAAAAGCAGCGAACGGCCGGAGCCGAGGCTCGGCCCCGTGACGGCGCCATTGATTGCTGCTTGAAGGAATGGTGCCGCTTAGGTGACTCGAACACCTGACCCCATCATTACGAATGATGTGCTCTACCAACTGAGCTAAAGCGGCCCGGGAGGCCGAGCCTCCAAGATGCGGGGGTGATAGACTCAACCGGCGGCGAATTCAAGATGCGACTTGGCAATTCATGCAAGGGTTGCTTTACGGCCGTCGAAAGCCGTCCGCAGCGTTGCTCGCCAATCGGTGGCGAAGTCAGGCTCGTGGGGTTCGCACCCTCCTGCTGGTCAAAATTGATGAAACACGCTGATTTCGTTGCCGGAACAGCGTCGGAATGGACTTTGCGCACCCTGACAAGGCAGAATGCGCCGCTCGCCCGTTGATTGATTGGTCGCCTGCGGCTAACGATCATGGCAAGGTTGGGCAAACGTGCAGAGGGACCCGCTTGGACGCAATCGAAAAGGCGATCCGGAATGCCTTCGAGAAAGGCAATGCCGAGGACCGCGCGTTTCGCGAAAGGGTCTATCGATCGGCTTTTGCCGCGCTCGACCGTGCGCTCCAGGCCAATCCCGACGTGACGGTGGAAGTCGCCATCAAGCGCCGCAAGGCGATACAGGCGAAAATCACCGAAATCGAATCCGAATATCTGCCGGCGGTGCCGGATGTCGGCCCACAGGGTGATGCGCCGGCGGTCGAGCTTGGTGGGGACCCGGCTCCTGCGGTCGAGGTGGCTGCGGACCCCGCTCCTGCGGTTGAGACCGGGCAACCGGCATCACCCGTCGTTGTCGTTGACGAGCCCGTGCAATCCGCCTCCGATGCGCCTCGCTCGCGTGTGCTGCCAGTCGTTCCCGACATCATGCCGGACGCCGGCCTTCCCGGCGCGCCAGCCATCGACATGTCTGCTCCCGCCTCGGCCGACGCCGCGACGGAAGTGACGCCCGATCGCGATGAACGGCGCATAAGGGGGCGTCGACTGCCGTTGACTGCCATCTTCCTGACCGTGACTCTGCTTGCCGCTGTCGGCATCGGCCTGTTCTTTGCCATGCAGACCGGCGTGTTCAAGACACAGGCGCAGCTCGACACCGCTCCGCCCGAAGCGCCGCCGACCGTCAACGACGACGACTTCACACCGGCCGATGGCGACACCGGCCCAGCAAAGCCCGGTGCCGCGGACCAGTCGCGCGACTGGATCAACGTGTTTTCGCCAACCGACGCGTCGCATGTCAGCGCCCCGTCGGATGCCAAGGCCGAAGTGATGAAGGACGACACCGGGTCGTTCCTGCGCATCCGTTCCGGAGCCTCCGGTTCGGCGATCAGCTTCGATGTCGGGCAAGGCGTGCTGGAACAGCTCGCCGGCAAGCATGCCGTGTTCGACATCATTGCACGCTCCGAAGAAGGCAAGGAGACGCAGATTTCCGTCGACTGCAATTTCGGCGAACTGGGCGACTGCGGCCGCAAGCGCTACGCGGTCGGCCAGCAGCAGAACGAATATCTATTCGACGTGCAGTTTCCCAAGAAGCACCCGGGCTCGGCCGGCACGATCGCCGTCAATTCCGACTTCGACAAACAGGGCAAGGCGGCGGACATCTACGAAATCCGGGTCTCGGTCGAGCCGTAAGCGCATCCATGCAGGACAAGCGACTTAGCGATCGAGCAGCGCCTGCAGCGTCTCGATGCGGTCGGCCTCGTTGGCCGGCTTGTCCCAGCGCAGCCGCGAGATGCGGGGAAAGCGCATGGCGACGCCGGATTTGTGCCGGGTCGAGCGGTTGAGGCCCTCGAAGGCGACTTCCAGCACCAGGCCGTTATCGCGGTCGGCCCGCACCGAGCGCACAGGCCCGAAACGCTCGACCGTGTTGTCGCGGACATATTTGTCGATCTGCTTCAACTCTTCGTCGGTGAAGCCGAAGTAGGCTTTGCCGACAGGCACCAGTTCCTCTTCGCCCTCGCCGCCGGACCAGACGCCGAAGGTGTAGTCCGAATAGAAGCTCGAGCGCTTGCCATGGCCGCGTTGGGCATACATCAGCACGGCATCCACCGTGTGCGGATCGCGCTTCCATTTGAACCACGGGCCTTTCGGCCGCCCGGCGACATAGGGCGAGTCCCAGCGTTTCAGCATGACGCCCTCGATGATCGGATGCGGCGGTGCCCGGCGCAGCTCCTCCAGCGCCTGCCAGTCGGCGAAGTCGACAAATGGCGAAAGGTCGAAACGGCTCGGGTCGAGCATGCCGACAAAGGTTTCCAGTCGGCCGCGCCGCTCACGAAACGGCAGCGCGCGCAAATCCTCGTCGCCGATCTGCAGCACGTCGTAGCAGCGCATGAAGGCTGGATATTGCTGCTGCATCTTCGGCGTCACCGTCTTGCGGTTCAGCCTTTGCTGCAGGTCCGAGAAGGTGCCAGTCGCCAGCCGGGGATCGCCGACCAGCAGTTCACCGTCCAGCGTTGCCGAAAAATGCATGGCGTCGGCGAGATCCGGAAAGGCGCCGGAGACATCGTCGCCGGTGCGCGAATAGAGCCGGCGGCTACCGCCTTCGGCCACCGCCTGGACGCGGATGCCGTCCCATTTCCATTCGGCCGCATAGTCCGCGGGGTCGAGCTTTTCGAGATCGCCGTCGCCGACCGGGTTCGACAGCATGACCGGGCGAAACAGGGCCATCGCCGTATTCCTGGGCTTTTCGGCCTTGCCTTCCAGCCAGGCGAACAGCGCCGTGTAAGGCGGCGACAGCCCATGCCAAAGCTCCTCGATCTCGGTGACATCGACCTTGCCGAAATCCGCCAGCGCCTGTTTGGCCAGCCGCGCCGACACGCCGATGCGCAGGCCGCCAGTGACCAGCTTGATGATGGCAAAGCGCGCCGAGATGCCGGCGCTGTCGAGCAGTCCGGACAGCACCTTCGGTCCGTCGGAGCGGCTTGCCGCCTGCAGCCTGGCGACGACTTCGCCGAGCGTCGGCTCGCGGTTCGGGATGTTTCCGGGCGTTTGCGGCCAGACCAGCGACACCGTTTCGGCAAGGTCGCCGACATAGTCGTAGGAATAGCCGAACAGCACCGGGTCCATGCGCTCGGTCACCAGGGTGCGCAGCATCGCCGGCTTGACCGCGGCGATGTTGAGATCGCCGGTGATGGCAGCCAGCGCCAGGCCACGGTCGGGATCCCCCACGCTGCGGAAATAGTCGGTCAGCAGCGTCAGCTTGCCGTTGCGCGACGGCGTCAGCACCAGGCGATCGAGAAGTTCGGCGAAGCGGTTCATGCCCTCAATCGCCCTCGTCCTCGTAGCCGACCAGATGCAGCGGCCGTGCGGCGATGCCTTCGAGTTCGCACCAGCGCACCAGCGCTTCCTCGCGGCCATGCGTCACCCAGATTTCCTCGGCTCCGGTCTCCTTGATGGTGGCGGTCAGTTCGTCCCAGTCGGCGTGGTCTGATATGATCAGCGGCAGTTCGACGCCGCCTTGCTTGGCGCGTTGGCGGATGCGCATCCAGCCCGAGGCGAAGCACGAGATCGGATCGGGAAAGCGCCGCGCCCAGCGGTCGGCGAAAGCCGAAGGCGGACCGACCACGATGGCGCCCGCGAAATCTTGCTTGCCGCCCTCCACCGTTGCCGGTTCGAGCGTTCCGAGCTCGATGCCCTGGCTCTGGTAATATCCGCTGAGTCTGGCCAGCGCGCCATGGATGTAGATCGGCCGGTCGTAGCCGGCGTCGCGCAGCAGCCGCATCACCCGCTGCGCCTTTCCCAGCGCATAGGCGCCGACCAGATGCGAGCGTTCGGGAAACTGCGTCGCCGATTTCAGCAGGCGGGCGATCTCTTCCGTGTCGGGTGGATGGCGAAACACCGGCAGGCCGAAAGTCGCCTCGGTGATGAACACATCGCACGCGATCGGCTCGAACGGCGCGCAGGTCGCGTCTTTCTGCCGCTTGTAGTCGCCGGAAGCGACGATGCGCGTGCCCTGGTGCTCGACGGCGATCTGCGCCGAGCCAAGCACATGGCCGGCGGGATGGAAGCTGATGCTGACACCATCGAGGACAATCGTCTCGCCGAGCTGAGCTGCTTGCGTTGTGTCGGCAAAATCCTCGCCATAGCGCAGGCCCATGATGTCGAGCGTCTGCTGTGTGGCCAGCACCGAACGGTGGCCGGAACGTGCATGATCGGAATGGCCATGCGTGATCAGCGCCCGGTTCACCGGCCGCACCGGGTCGATGAAGAAATCACCTGGTGGGCAATAGAGGCCCTCGGGCCGGGGATGGAGCAGGTCTGAGGCGCGCATGATCCCCAAGATAGGATATAATTCCGCTGCGGGAAGCCTGTTGTATGTGACTGCTGACTCCCGCATACAGCACCGCCGGCTTCCATCCGCCGACAGGATCATCGCCCAKGACCCATTGCCATGAAACCGCTTCAGGCCTCGTCCGGCGACTTGAACGCCGATCGCCGTGCCGATTATGCCGAGATGCTGCATGCGGACGGCGATCATGCCGCGGCGGCGGAATTGCTGCTCGGTGCCCTGGAACTGAAGCCGCAATGGGCGATGGGCTGGTTTCGCCTCGGCGAGATGCAGCAGGCTGCCGGTGCGCCGGACCTCGCCGCGCAGGCATGGACGATGTCGCTGCAACTCGATCCGACGGATCGTCAAGGTGCCGCACTGAACCTGCAATTGATCGGCAGGGCGCCGGAGACCGGCTCGCTGCCCAGCGCCTTCGTCGAGACGCTGTTCGACCACTATGCCGACAGCTTCGAGGAATCACTGGTCGACAGGCTGGGGTATCGGCTGCCCGAATTGCTCGATCAGGCCATCCGGTCGACAAGGCCGGGCCGCTTCCCGCTGGCGCTCGATCTCGGCTGCGGCACCGGGCTCATGGGGCAGAGGCTGCGGCCCATCGCCGATCGGCTGGAGGGATATGACATTTCGGCCAGGATGCTGAAGCAGGCGCGGGCCAAGGGCGTCTACGATTTCCTCGGCAAGGCCGATCTGCGGGATTTTTCCTATGCCGGCCCGAAAGCCGATCTGGTGGCGGTGGCCGATGTCTTCATCTATGTCGGCGCGCTCGACGGCGTGGTGAAGACGGTTGCCGGCTTGCTTGCCGGCGATGGCCTGTTCGCCTTTTCCGTCGAGAGCCTGATTGGCAATGGCGATTTTGTGTTGCTGCCATCGCGCCGCTACGCGCATTCGGAACATTATGTGCGTGAAATCCTGGCTGCCAACGGGTTTTCGATCCTGTCGCTGGAAACGACCGTGATCCGGCAGGACCGCCGGGAACCCGTCAACGGGTTGGTCGTTGTGGCAGGCAAGCTACCGGGGGACGAGGCTGCGATCTCCTCCAGTCGCGCCCGCAGATAATCCGTGCTGCGAAAAAGTCTGATTTGCATGCGCGTCTGATATTTGCGATCTGGTCGCATCAAGGCGGGATATCAGGAGGAGCAGAGTCGATGCGCTGGAACATGATTGTCTTGGCATCTTGCCTGGTGACCGCCGGCTGCGCGGGCAGTTCGATGGCCGAGAGGCAGGACGCCGACATCCAGTCCTCCCTGCAGTATGACAGCGTGCCCTGCGGCCAGCTGCTGGCGCAGCGCAACGCGCTGGCACAGCAACACAATTTGTCGACGAAGGCGAAGCCGGCCTTCTCCAATCCGGCGATGGGCTTCGGCCCGTTCATGCCGGATGTGCGCTCCAAGGCCAAGCAAGATGCCGACAAGGCGACCGGCCAGATGGATGCCATGAACCGGTCGATCGATCGTCGCGATTGCGGCAAGCCAGACCAGCAGAAGAAACTGCTGCCTGGCTAGGATCGGGCAGGCGCCGCTCTCTATTCTTTGATGCAATTCCCTGAGGGAAAACGCCACCCGCTTTTCCCGGGAAAACCGTTTCACGCATTTCCAGGAATTGCTTAATACCCCGCTTTACGGTCGACCAGATTGTCGAGCTTTTCGCCGCGTTCGAAAGCGTCCATCTGGCGCAGCATGATCGGGGCCAGGTGGACAGGATCGGAGGTCGCCGCCGAATGCGGCGTCACGAACACTTTCGGATGTCCCCACAGCGGACTGGTCTTCGGCAGCGGTTCGACTTCGAACACATCGAGGCTCGCCTCCTTCAGCGTGCCGTCATCCAGTGCCCGCACGATGTCGGCGTCCTTCTGCAGGCGGCCGCGACCGGCATTGATCAGCACCGAGCCGCCGAGGCCGTTGCGCTTCCTCAGTTCCTTCAGCACGCCGTAATTGATGATGCCATGCGTGTCCGGGGTCAGCGGCAAAAGCACCACCAGAATATCGGTCGCCTTGAGGAAGGGGATCAGTCCCGCCTCGCCGGAGTAGGTCGCTACGCCTTTCATCGGCCGCTCGCTGCGTGACCAGCCATTGACGGCAAAGCCGAGCGACAAAAGCACCGAGGCGGCGGCGCGGCCGAGATTGCCGAGGCCCATGATGCCGACCGAAATGTCGTTGGCCGGCCGCTGCTGCGGCTCGTGCCAGATCTTTTTTGGCTGCTGCGACCGGTAGAGCAGGCCGTGGCGATGATGGTCGAGCACCCGCCAGACGACATATTCGGTCATGTACTGGGTGAGGTTGTCGGCGACGACCTTGACGATCGGCACATCCGGCAGGCCCGGGTCGGCGAAGATATGGTCGACGCCGGCACCGATCGAGAAGATGGCGCGCAGATTGGGCAGCGATGCCAGGATGTTCGGCTTCTGCTTCCACACCACCGCATAGGTGATCGACGGGTCGCTGGCGCCGTCCGGCTCCAGCACCACCTCGCGCTCGGCCGACAAGAGCTCGCGCCAGCGCTGCGGATGAAAACCGGTGACGGCAAGCAGGATGCGGCCTTTTTCCATCAATGGAGTTTCCCTGTTATGCGTGCCCGTTGTCCAGGCTATTCGCTGACGATGCCGACCGGCGCCGTCTCTATCTTGAAGGCGGCCGAGATCAGCGCCCGAGTATAGTCGGTTTGTGGATTTCCAAAAATCTGTTCGGAAGGGCCGGCTTCGACGATCCTGCCATTGCGCATGACGATGACGTCGTTGGCCAGCGCCCGGATGACTTTGAGGTCGTGACTGATGAAAAGATAGGCGAGGTCGTGCTTGGCCTGCAGGCTGCGCAACAGGTCGACGACCTGCGCCTGCACGCTCATGTCGAGCGCCGATGTCGGCTCGTCCAGCATCACGAAGCGCGGGTTGAGCACCATGGCGCGCGCGATGGCGACACGCTGGCGCTGGCCGCCGGAAAACTCGTGCGGGTAGCGGTTGCGGGTAGCGGGATCGAGCCCCACTTCCTTCAGCACGTCGGCGACGCGTGCGTCGCGCTGGTCGGGCGACAGTTTCGGTTCGTGGATCTTCAGGCCTTCCTCGATGATCTCGGCGATCGACATGCGCGGGCTGAGCGAGCCGAACGGGTCCTGGAAGACGATCTGCAATTCGCGCCGCAGCGGCCGCATGGCGTTGAAGGAGAGCTGGTTGATGTCGCGTCCGTTGAACTGGATGCTCCCGGTCGACGAGATCATCCGCGCCAGCGCCAGGCCGAGCGTCGTCTTGCCGGAGCCGGATTCGCCGACCACGCCGAGCGTCTGCCCGGCACGCACGGTGACATCGATGCCGTCGACCGCTTTCACATTGTCGACGGTGCGCCGGAAGAAGCCCTGCTTGATCGGAAACCAGACCTTKATGTCCTTGCCGGTCATGACAGGCTTGGCTGCCGCGTTGGCGGCCGGCGGCTTGCCCTTCGGCTCGGCGGCCAGCAGATGGCGCGTATAGGGG
>NZ_JBFULQ010000250.1:0-7920 GCF_054049815.1 Mesorhizobium sp. P5_C1
GGTCGAGAAAGCCAGTCCGATCAAGGCCATAGAGCGTCCTTGACGCGTCGAGATCATAGGCCATCGACAGCGTCGTGCCCTGGAGGTTGCGGGCGTTTTCCTGGACATAGGCATCGGCGATCGACAATGACGAATTGACGATCGTCTTGGTGCGGATTTCGAACCAGCGGTCGAGGCCGATGTCGAGCGTGATCGAGGCGATGATCGCCACCATGATGGCGGGAATTGCGGCGACCAGGGCAAACATTGCGACGATGCGCACATGCAGCCGCGAGGCCGCCTTGCCGTGCCGGCGAGCCATCAGGATGCGGTGTACTTCGCGTCCGACCAGCGCGATGAGGAACAGGACGAATATGGCATTGAGGGCGATCAATGCGAGCGTCGTCGACTCGTTGGGCGTAATCGGCGTGGCGCCGACGAGGATGGTGAACGAGATCGCCGCCGTCACCAGCGCGCCGCCGACCGCGACCACACCGGGCAGCGCAAGCAGCCTGCGCCCGTCGCGTGCGCCGGGTTCGCTGAAAAGCGGTTGGTTGAGTGTCGGTGCCTGCGGAGCCATGTCGCCGTCTAGAGCCATCATTGCGTCGGATGTATGCAACGCATTGTGGCGATTATGCAACAAGTGTGACCGAGACGGAAATCTTTCGCGAGATGGTCCCCTGAAAAGAGCCCGGGCTCGGATCAGGGCTCAGGGCTGTCGCGATGATTTGTAGACGTTGACGCCGAGGTCGCGAATCTTCTTGCGCAGCGTGTTGCGGTTCAAGCCCAGCAGTTCGGCGGCCTTGATCTGGTTGCCGCGGGTTGCCGTCATCGAGGCCAGGACCAGCGGATACTCGACCTCGGACAGAATGCGCTGGTAGAGACCGGCAGGCGGCAAATCGCCGGCAAACGAGGCGAAATAACGCTGCAGGAAATGCTCGACCGCCTGGCCGATGGACAGGTCGTCGGGAATGAGGTTGCCGCCGCCCGGCACCACCGGGCGCTCGCCGGTCTTGAGCTCGGCTTCGATGATCTCGGCCGAAATCTCATCCTGCGAATAGAGCGCGGCGAGCCTGCGGACGAGGTTTTCCAGTTCGCGCACATTGCCCGGCCAGGGGTAGCGCTTCATCAGTTCGATGCCGCCCGACGAAATGCGCTTGGTCTGCAGGCCTTCCATCTCGCCGAGCTTGAAAAAGTGCCGCACGAGGTCGGGCACGTCCTCGGAGCGCTCGCGCAGCGCCGGCAGCCTGAGCGGCACGACGTTGAGGCGATAGAAAAGATCCTCGCGGAAAAGCCCCTGGTTGATCAGCGTGCGCAGATCCTTGTTGGTGGCGGCGACGATGCGCACGTCGGTCTTGATCGGCGTGCGTCCGCCAACGGTCGTGTACTCACCCTGCTGCAGGACGCGCAGCAGGCGCGTCTGCGCTTCCATCGGCATGTCGCCGATCTCGTCGAGGAACAGCGTGCCGCCTTCGGCCTGTTCGAAGCGACCGGTGGAGCGGTTCTGGGCGCCGGTGAAGGCGCCCTTCTCGTGGCCGAACAGTTCCGACTCGATCAGGTCACGCGGGATCGCCGCCATGTTGATGGCGACGAACGGGCCGCCGCGGCGGCGGCCATACTCATGCAGCGCACGCGCCACCAACTCCTTGCCGGTGCCGGATTCGCCAGAAATCATCACCGTCAGGTCGGTCTGCATCATGCGCGCCAGCATGCGGTAGATGTCCTGCATGGCCGCCGAGCGGCCGACCAGCGGCATCGCGTCAGGTTGCTCTTCCGGCCGCGCATCGATCTTCGGCCGCCGCGGCTCGGAAAGCGCCCGGTTGACGATGTTGAGCAGTTCGGTCAAGTCGAATGGCTTCGGCAGATATTCATAAGCGCCGGTTTCGGATGCACGGATCGCCGTCATGAAGGTGTTCTGGGCGCTCATGACGATAACGGGCAGCTCCGGCCGCGCCTTCTTGATGCGCGGCAGCATGTCGAAGGCGTTCTCGTCCGGCATCACCACATCGGTGATGACCAGATCGCCCTCGCCCGCCGCCACCCAGCGCCACAATGTCGAAGCGTTGGAAGTGACGCGCACCTCGTGACCGACGCGCGAAAGCGCCTGGTTGAGGACGGTGCGGATCGCCGCATCGTCGTCGGCGACGAGAATATTGCCGCGAACGGTCATTTGCGGTCTCCTTCACCGTCTTCATCGGCGCCGTATGGCACCTCTTTCCAGGCCGGCATCAGAATGCGGAATGTGGTCCCGCGCGGCGTCGATTCGCATTCGATGATGCCGCCATGCTCGCCGACGATCTTGGCGACCAGCGCCAGCCCCAGCCCCGAGCCGTTCGGCTTGGTGGTGATAAAGGGATCGAACAGGATCGGCAGGATATCTTCCGAGACGCCGGAGCCATTGTCGCGCACGCAGAATTCCAGCGGCAGCGATACGCGATCCTGCGTGCCCGGAACGGAAACACGGATGCCCGGCCGGAAGGCGGTCGACAGCACGATCTCGCCCTGCGGGTCACTGCCGATTGCCTCGGCGGCGTTCTTGACCAGGTTGAGGAACACCTGGATGAGCTGGTCGCGGTTGGCAAACACCGGAGGCAACGAAGGATCATAATCCTCCATTATCTTGATTCTCTTGGCAAAACCGTTCTTGGCAATCGCCTTCACATGGTCGAGAACGACGTGGATGTTGACGGGGTAGCGATCGATCGGCCGCTCGTCGGAAAACACCTCCATGCGGTCGACCAGCGACACGATGCGGTCGGTCTCGTCGGTAATCAGCCGCGTCAGCGCGCGGTCCTCGTCGGAAGCCGACAGTTCGAGCAGCTGGGCAGCACCGCGGATGCCGGAGAGCGGGTTCTTGATCTCGTGGGCAAGCATCGCCGCCAGGCCGGTCACCGAGCGCGCAGCGCCGCGGTGCGTCATCTGCCGGTCGATCTTGTCGGCCATTGACCTTTCTTGGAACATCACCACGACGGAGCCTGGAAATTCCGGCACCGGCGCGACATAGAGATCGACGACCTTCTCGATGCCCAGGCGCGGCGACGACACGTCGACCCGGTATTCGTTGACTGGAGCGAGGCGGTCGCGCACCTGATCGACCAGCGACAGCAGCGGGCTGCCGAAGGGAATGAGTTTCGACAGCGTGTTGCGGGCGAGCATGGTCGCGCTTGAGCGGAAAAAGTCCTCGGCATCGGCATTGGCGTAGGTGATGAACCCTTGCTCGCTGATCATGATCACCGGGCGCCGGATGGTGTTGAGCACGATCTGGGCGGCATCCGCCATTTCAACACCCTGGCCAACGGCGGCGATCATGCGGCGCTCCGCAGGTTCAGCGGTTGCGGATCGCGCGAAAACACATCGCGCAGCAAGGCGATGACGCGGGCAGGCTCGAATGCCGTCAATATGGCCTTTCGACTGTCGTCAGCGACATCGCCGGCATGACGGTCGAGATACCAGCCAAGATGCTTGCGCGCCTGGCGCAGGCCACTTTCGACGCCATAGAGCGCCAGCATGTCCTCGTAGTGGGCCACGACATAGTCGGCCAGCGCCATCCGGTTCTGCGGCACCTTGGCCGCTGCCTCGCCCGTCGCGGCCGCCGCGATGCTGCCAGCGATCCAAGGCGCACCGTAATGCGCGCGGCCGATCATCACGGCATTGGCACCTGACTGGTCGAGAATGGCAGCCGCTTCCGCCGGCGAAGAAACATCTCCATTGGCGACGACCGGGATCGACACGGCTTCCTTGACCCGGGCGATGGCGCGCCAGTCGGCCTTGCCCTGGTAGAACTGGCAGCGCGTGCGGCCGTGCACCGTCACCATCCTGACACCGGCCTGTTCGGCGCGGCGCGCCAGCATCGGGGCGTTGAGTGCGCCTTCGTCCCAGCCCAACCGCATCTTGACCGTGACCGGCACCTTGACCGCGCCGACCACGGCGTCGATCAGCGACAGCGCGTGGTCGAGATCCAGCATCAATGCCGAGCCGGCATAACCACCGGTGACCTTCTTGGCCGGGCAGCCCATGTTGATGTCGATGATGTCGGCGCCCTCGCCAGCGGCGATCCGCGCGCCTTCCGCCATGTGCGCCGCCTCGCGGCCGGCAAGCTGCACCATGTGAACCGGCAGGCCGGAATGACGAATGCGCAGGTCGCAACCGGCCCTGCCCTTGGCAAGCTCGCCGCTGGCCACCATTTCGGATACGACAAGACCGGCGCCATGGGCATGGGCGCGCTGCCGGAACGGCTCATCGGTGATGCCCGACATCGGCGCCAGGAACACGCGATTGCGAATTTGCACGCCGCCGACGTCGAGTGGCGCGGCCAATTTGGTCACATCAGGCATGCACAAAAACCAAGCATATTAGTTCGCTGCACATTCTCTAGCCAGAACCGGCGCAATGTGCAACGCGGAATGACGTCACATTAAGGCGCAATTGGGAAAAATGCTGGCCTTCTGAATTGGCGCCAGACGCCCCTTGGAAGGCGCAAAGGACGCCTTCGAAGTTCATATTTGGCGCACGATCTTTTCCGAAAACCGATTACACTTTTCGGGATCGTGCGCTAAGCCAATCTGCATGACTGACGCAAGTGAAAATTCGAGTGACGATGGCAAGGTCGCCGTGGTGATCGTCGCCGCCGGCCGCGGCGCTCGCGCCGGGCAGGCCAACGGACCCAAGCAGTATCAAAGTATTGGCGGCCACGCCGTCATCGCCCACACGATTGAGATTTTCCTGGCCCACCCGCGGACCAGCGAAGTTGTTGTCGCCATTCATGCCGACGACCACGAGTTGTTCCAGCAGGCGGCAGGCGCCAACGCCGAGCGGGTCATCGCCATCATGGGCGGGGCGACCAGGCAGGCGTCGGTGCGGCTCGGTCTGCTCGCACTGAGAGGCCACGCGCCGGGCCGGGTTCTGATCCACGACGCCGTCCGCCCGTTCGTCGATGCGGAGTTGATCGACCGGACCATCGACGCCATCGGCGAGCGCGAGGGCGCGCTGCCCGCCCTGCCCGTCGCCGATACGCTGAAGCGCGAGTCGGCCGCTGGCGTCGTGGGAGAAACCGTTTCCCGCAACGGACTTCACGCCGCGCAGACGCCACAGGGCTTTCCGTTCTGGCCCATTCTTGCCGCGCACGAGAAAGCCCATCACCTGGGAAAAATGGACTTCACCGACGACGCCGCGATCGCTGAATGGGCGCATATTCCGGTAAAGATCGTTCCGGGTTCACCGGACAATGTCAAACTCACCTGGGCACGGGATATTGCAATGGCGGACCAACGGCTTTCCGGCGAACGTGCGCGCTTCCCCGACATCAGAACCGGCAATGGCTACGACGTCCACGCCTTCGAACCTGGCGACCATGTCACCCTGTGCGGCGTCGCCATCCCGCATGACAAGAAACTTTCGGGCCACTCCGACGCCGATGTCGGCCTGCATGCCTTGACCGATGCGCTGCTGGCGACCTGTGGCGCCGGCGACATCGGCACGCATTTCCCGCCGTCCGATCCGCAGTGGAAAGGCGCTGCATCTCGTATCTTCGTCGAACATGCGGCAAAGTTGGTGCGCGAGCGCGGCGGCCGCATCGCCAACGCCGACATCACGCTGATCTGCGAGGCGCCGCGCGTCGGCCCGCATCGCGAGGCGATGACGGCAGCCCTGTCACAGATGCTGGCAATTTCCCCTGATCGCATCTCGATCAAGGCGACAACCAACGAAAAGCTCGGCTTTGTCGGCCGCGAGGAAGGCATAGCGGCCATCGCCACCGCCAGCGTGGTGTTTCCCGGCGAGGTGCCGGAATGACCAACGACGAGCTGGCAAACGCGCTACTTCAGGCCTGCCAGCAGCGCGGCATCATGCTGGCAACGGCGGAAAGCTGCACCGGCGGCATGATCATCGCAGCGCTCACCGACATCGCCGGCTCGTCCGCCGTCGTCGATCGCGGCTTCATCACCTATTCGAACGAAGCCAAGATGGACATGCTCGGTGTTTCCCCCGCCACGCTTGAAGATCATGGCGCTGTTTCACGCGAGACGGCGATTGAAATGGCAAAGGGCGCGCTGGCCCATTCGCGCGCCAAGCTGACGCTCGCGGTCACCGGCATCGCCGGGCCCGGCGGCGGATCGGTGGAAAAGCCTGTCGGCCTGGTCTGGTTCGGGGTCGGGCTGGACGGCGAGACGGTGGCTGCCGAGCACAGGCTGTTTGCCGACAAGGGGCGCGATTTTATCCGCCGTGAAACAGTTGGGCATGCGCTGGAACTGGGACTGCGTGCGCTCGGCCAGACTTAAGGCGCGATGCGCTTTAAGTCTTTGTATTTATGCCTGTCGTAGTTCCGCTGCGCACTTTTGGGCGACATGCATCAGGCCGACGATGCAACACCGTAGATGACGTCGGCGCGCTTCTCGAAAGCCTCGGCGAACATGCGGAAGGCTCGATCGAACATGGTGCCCATCACCGCGCCCAGAATGCGGCTCTTGAATTCATAATCGATGAAGAAGCGGACAATACAGCCGCCGCCATCGGGTTCGAAGCGCCAGACATTGCTTAGATATTTGAACGGGCCATCGATGTATTTCACGTCGATGGTGTTCTCGTCGGGTTTCAGCAGCACCTGCGTGGTGAAGGTTTCGCGGATCGCCTTGTAGCCGATGCTCATGTCGGCGACGAGAACGGTGCGTCCGTCACGCTCCTTGCGCGAGCGCACCGTCAGCGCTTCGCAAAGCGGCAGGAACTGCGGATAGGCCTCGATATCGGCAACCAGTGYGAACATCTGTTGCGGCGTATGGGCAACCCGKCGGGTGGCTTCGAATTTCGGCATGAACCGGCCCTAAAGCGCGTTGCGTTGAAACGGATTCATGCGACGCGCTTTGGATTCCTTGTTTTTATGCATGTCGTTCTCCCAAAACCGAGGTCACTTTTGGGTGACATGCATTAGAGCGATTTCTTGAGAAGCGCTTCCCGCGCCGCACGCAACCTAGCGAAATCGTCGCCGGCGTGATGCGACGAACGCGTCAGCGGGCTCGACGCCACCAGCAGAAAACCCTTGGTCCGGCCGATCGTCTCGAAGGATTTGAACTCCTCCGGGGTGACGAAGCGGATCACCGGATGGTGCTTCTTGGACGGCTGCAGATACTGGCCGATGGTCATGAAGTCGACATTGGCCGAGCGCAGATCGTCCATCAATTGCAGGATTTCGTTCCGCTCTTCGCCCAGGCCCACCATGATGCCGGACTTGGTGAAGATCGACGGGTCGAGTTCCTTGACCCGCTGCAACAGTCGGATCGAATGAAAATAGCGGGCGCCTGGACGAACCGTCAGATAGTTCGACGGCACGGTCTCGAGATTGTGGTTGAAGACGTCGGGCTTGGCCGCCACGACGATCTCCAGTGCGCCTTCCTTACGCAGGAAATCGGGCGTCAGGATTTCGATCGTGGTCAACGGCGTGGCCGCCCTGATGGCGCGGATGACCTCGGCAAAATGCTGCGCACCGCCATCGGCGAGATCATCGCGGTCGACCGAGGTGATGACGACATGGGTCAGGCCCATCTGCTTGACCGCGTGCGCGACGCGGGCCGGTTCATCGGGATCGAGTGCGGTCGGGATGCCGGTGGCGACATTGCAGAACGCGCAGGCGCGTGTGCAGATCTCGCCCATGATCATGAAGGTGGCGTGCTTCTTCTCCCAGCATTCGCCGATGTTGGGGCAGCCGGCCTCTTCGCAGACGGTCACCAGCTTGTGCGACTTCACGATCTCGCGGGTCTCGGCATAGCCCTTCGAGACCGGCGCCTTGACGCGGATCCAGTCGGGCTTGCGCAGCACGTCCTGATCGGGCTTGTGCGCCTTTTCCGGATGCCGCAAGCGCGGTGCGTTGGCAATCGTATCGAGGACAGTGACCATCTGGAAACCTGGTTTGTTCGCGACAGCCAGTCCGGCTTTCGCTGTCATAACGTCATC
>NZ_JBFULQ010000251.1:0-7892 GCF_054049815.1 Mesorhizobium sp. P5_C1
GGATAGTAGTGATTGTTCGCCGAATTGAAAACGGTAAACCGCGTGATGCCCGCTGCCTCACGGTGGCGGGCTTTCACTGTTCGGGAGAATAATCCTCGGGGCGCATCAGCTTAGGCGAGGAGAACCACAGATCCTTGAAGGCGATCATCGTCGGCGTCCATGGCTCCCACTTGTCCATCGCCCGCAAGATGAACAGGCCGGCCTCGAATGCGACCAAGGCCCTGGTTTCTTCGGGTCTGTCATGCTTGAGCCAGTCGCGCGTCTCGTTGAGACGCCTTATCCAATCCTTGTTTTTCTCCACTGGGCGAGTTGGGTTGTCCCGAATGCTGACCCAAAGGCCGCCCTCTTTGTGGGGCCTCATATCTTCCGCAGCTCCGGCCAAAGTTATCGTAAGAGCGAATTGGCCAGCATGGAAGGCAGCAATAGCCCCCTCTATCTGTTGAACCGCTGCCTCCTGCTTGGTCACGGTGAAAACACGATAGAAAGGGCGTGTCTCTCTCATTGCTGCTTCCCTAAAGAATTGGCACCAGCGGCGGGCTTTTTGATGAC
Source organism: Mesorhizobium sp. P5_C1 (assembly GCF_054049815.1). Classification (NCBI taxonomy): domain Bacteria; kingdom Pseudomonadati; phylum Pseudomonadota; class Alphaproteobacteria; order Hyphomicrobiales; family Phyllobacteriaceae; genus Mesorhizobium; species Mesorhizobium sp. P5_C1. Next base: position 550 of record NZ_JBFULQ010000251.1, read on the forward strand.
AGGTGCTGACACCGTGCTGACACAGCAGAACCTCGCACTAGCACCCTGTCATCGTGCCGTCTAATTTCGTAATCATTTCAGCGGTTTATTGGCGATCCCGACAGGATTCGAACCTGTGACCWTCGGCTTAGAAGGCYGGTGCTCTATCCAGCTGAGCTACGGGACCGCTGGCCGGCCGCCGGGCCGGCTGATTACTTGACGCTGGCCGCCGGTCAATGCGTCCAGGGCGTCCTGCGGTCATAGCGGAAATTCTCGGCATAGGAAATCTGGCGGCGCTTGGTCTCTTTCGGCTCCTCGACGCGGAAGGCGAATCCTTCCTTTTCGGCGTAGGCCACCGCTTCTTCCCTCGTATCAAAGGTGAGCCTGATCTGGCTCCTCATGTCTCCCGACGTGGTGTAGCCCATCAAGGGGTCGATCTTCTTGCGCATCTCGGGGTCGAATTCCAGCACCCAATGGYCGGTCTTGGCCTTGCCGGACTGCATCGCGGTTTTGGCTGGGCTGAAAATGCGCGCGGACATGGCCACCTCGTTATTGTGCAAGGCAGCATCGCCACCCTGCGTCGTCATTACTGCGCAATGCGCAACACGGCAAGGTTTTTGCACTTGCCATGCAACACCGAAATGAATAGGCAACAGACCGTTCGGAGTGTAGCGCAGCCTGGTAGCGCATCTGGTTTGGGACCAGAGGGTCGGGAGTTCGAATCTCTCCACTCCGACCATCCTCTCATCGACATGCAATGTCGGCGCCGCTGGTGCAACGAACGGTACGTTGCGCCGATCCCGGTTATGGGCCTTGCCCCATTGGGAAATCCTAGATCTCGAACTCGCCCTGCCCCTCGTCCATGGCGCTGACGGTTTCGGCCGCCAATGCCCGCGTGATCGGCGTCTTGCGCTCGAGCGCTGTGCGGTCCAGCCGTTCCACCACACGCATCGCGGTCGCCAGCGAGCGCTCGATGCGGCGGACCAGATACTGCACGACATGCGGCTCGACCTCGACCTGGCGGTCGGCGAACAGCTTGGTGATGACGCCGGCGAGCAGGACGTCGTCAGGCTCATGGATCTCGACCGTCGCCGCCGCCTTCAGCCGCGAGGCCAGATCAGGCAGCGCAACACCCCAAGCCGAGGGAAAGCGGCGCGCCGTCAACAACAGCGTCGAGCCCGCACCACGCACCGCATTGATCAGATGGAACAGGCCTTGCTCGTCCACCGCGCCGGTATCGACATCGTCGATCAGTGCCGGCCGGGCGCCGAGATTGGCGATGCTGTCACCGATACGCCTGGCGTCGACCATCACCGCGTTGGCGCGCGCGCGCCAGATCGAAGCCAGATGCGTCTTGCCGGAGCCGGCGGGACCGGCCAGCACCACGACCGGCGAGGGCCAGTCCGGCCAACGGTCGACCAAAGCCACCGCTTGCGCATTGGTGCCGGAGACGACGAGGTCGTCACGCGAATAGCCGGTGCCATGGCCGAGATCGAGTGGCAATTGGCGCGGCGGGTCGGCTTTCTGGTCGCTCATACGGACTCAGCCATGCGGCCCGGCAAGGAACCTGGTCACCGGCCGAATCATGGCTTGATGGCCTTGCGCCGATCGGCCGGGAGCTCCGGCGCGGTGCTGCCGTGGCCCTTGTAGAGCGGCGATTCCAGATAACGGGCTATGGCAAACCGCACCAGCACGGCAACTGCCGCCGAAGCCGGCACGGCAATCAGCAGGCCGACGAAGCCGAACAGCGCGCCGAAGGCAAACAGCGAGAACATCAGCCATACCGGATGCAGGCCGACGCTCTTGCCGACCAGCCGTGGCTGCAGGATGTTACCCTCGATGAACTGGCCGATGAAAAACACCACCGCGACGGCGACGATCATCGTCCAGTCCGGCCAGAACTGGACGAAGGCGACGCCGACGGCCAGCACCAGTCCGGTGAGCGAGCCGACATAGGGGATGAAGGAGATCAGCCCGGCGAACAGGCCGATAAGAATGCCGAAATTCAGCCCGGTCAGCGTCAGCCCGGTGGCGTACATGGCGCCCAGCACTAGGCACAGCGTGCCCTGGCCGCGCACGAAGCCGGCTGTTGCGGTGTTGATCTCCTTGGCGATCGCGCGCACCGTCGCGACATTGTCGCGCGGCACCCAGCTGTCGATGACCGCAACCATGCGGTCCCAGTCGAGCAGCATGTAGAAGGCAACCACCGGCGTCACCACGAACAGGCTGACCACCGAGACCAGCGCCACGCCGGAACTCCAGATCGAGGTGAAGACCGTGGTGAGCAGGCCGAAGCCGGAGGTCAGCAGCGAATTCAGCCCGTCGCGCAAGCTATTGGCGTTGACGCCGAATTTCTGTTCCAGCCATTTCGGATCATATGACGTGATCAGACTTTGCAGCCGGGTCAGATATTCCGGCAATTTGCCGGCGAAATCGGCCATCTGCGTCGCCAGCACGGGAATGAGGACGACGAAGGCCAGCACCAGCACGATGAGGAAGGTGATGAGGATGACCACCGTCGCCATGAAGCGTGACAGGCCGAGCCGCTGCAACCGGTCGGCGACCGGATCGAGGAAATAGGCAAGCACCATGCCAGCAACGAAGGGCAACAAGATGGCACTGAAGACATAGAGGAAAAGTGCGAGCACGGCCGCGCCGGCCAGCCAGAAGAAGATCTGCCGGCGGAAGGTGGATGATGCGGCGAGATCGGCAGCCGCAGCCTCGATCACCGCAGCCTCTCTCTCAACTGCCGCTTCTCTCTCAGATGCCCGGATTGGAGCCTTCGCCATAGCCGCTCATATGCCTCAGCCAAGCCACGAGATAGGCCGCGGCCGAAGCCACGGTCAAGACCCCGGACAGCAATATGAGGGCTGGCCGCAGAGGGTCGAGGTGAACGGCAAGGGCAAGTTCGCCCAGCACAACCGCCGCCAGCACGATCTGGCTAGCGGTGTTGGCCTTCGACACGAAAAGCGGCTTCATCTCGACTGGATGGGCCATGACCGACGACAACACAACGGCGCAGACGATCAGCGCGTCTCGCGACACCATGGTGACGACCAGCCACAGCGGCAATTGCCCGATGAAGCCCAGGACGACGAAGACCGAAACCAGCAGCAGCTTGTCGGCAATCGGATCGAGATAGGCGCCGAGCATGGACTGCTGATTGAAACGACGGGCGATGAAGCCGTCGACGCCATCCGAAATGCCGGCAATGAGGAGGCCGGCAAAGGCCCAGTCCCAGCGCGCCTGCAGCATCGCCAACACCACCGCTGGCACCAGAACCAGGCGCAGGATGGTGATCAGGTTGGGGATGGTCAAATGCGCGCCTGTCGGGTTTGCATGCTGATAGATGATGGGAGACGGAGGGGATCGCAAGGGAGAAGCRCCACCCATAGCAAAGGTAGCTGGACGGCGAGGCACCGCGACTGCTCACATTGATATTCTCTGGTTAGGCTGCAGACGCCTCAAGGATGGAAATGGGTCCTCGGGTCTGAATCACTCGCTCAAGGCGTAGCCCAGCGACGTCGAACAAGCTTGCATATTGGACCTGCGTCCTCTCCAGGCCGCCAGTGACGGCGAGCATGACCACGTCGATACCCTTGATCTGGTTCGGTTCGTCACCTGGCGGCACGAGGGTCTCGGCCACAAGCACCTTTCCGTTCGGCAACATTGCCTTGCGGCAATTTCGCAGGATCTCCGCGGCACGCCCATCGTCCCAATCGTGAACGACCTTCTTGATGACGTAGACGTCACCGGTGGGAACGCTTTCAAAGAAATCACCTGCGATAAATTCGGTGCGCGGCAGGTCGCCTCCGGCACCCTGGCGGGCTGCCGCGACGCCCGAAGGCGGATCGAAAAGCACGCCGCTCAAATGGGGGTTGCGGGCCAGGATCGCCGAGAGAAGCTGACCATGTCCGCCGCCAACGTCGACGATCCGTGTGAACGGCCTGAAGTCATAAGCTTCGGCAACGGCCTCGTTACTGCCTTGGCTCAAGGCGATCATTGCACGCTGAAACAAGGCAGCCTGCTCCGGGTGTTCCGACAGCCAGTCAAACCTTGGGCTCCCGAACACCTTATCGAAGGCTGGCTTTCCGGTGCGGACAGAATGCAGGAGCTGCTCGAAGGCAAGATAGGCCTCACCGTTGATCATGCGGACGAAGTCACGGGGACCCGGCTTATCGGAGCGCAGCGCGGCGCCAACCTCCGTCAATTCGAAATGACGGGGCAGTACTTCCCTAAAGACGCCTTCCGGCGCGAGAAGTCGCATTACACGATAAAGCGCGTCAGCATCCGACTGAGTGGCAGCCGCAAGTTTATCCACCGACTGCTCGTTGACAGCCAGGAGATCGGGGATGCCGAGTTCGATAATTACGCGCAACGCCTGTGACACGGCGAATCCAAAGCCTAGCCTCATGATCTGTTGCGACGGATTGGGCATGGCCTGTCCCCGGATGCCTGATGCGAAGCAACAGAGCACCAACAACAGACAGACACAAGGATGCAAAGGGGTGAAGGCGCAGACGGAGGTACGGGGTTTTGCCTCCGATAAAAAGCAAGGACAGCGGGGATTTCACACAAGGGGGCGCCACCGCCGCCGAAAAACCCGCTCTCCACGCTTTTTATCGGGGCAAAACTTCGGCATCCCACCGTCATCCTTGCGGGGCGAAGCCGTTCATGCGAAGAGCCCGCAAACGAAACAACGATGAGCAAGCGCCAGAAATGAGCAAGCGCAAGAACGGGCTCACCTATGCCGAGGCTGGCGTCGATATCGATGCCGGCAATCTGATGGTCGAGAAGATCAAGCCGCTGGTGCGCGCCACACGCAGGCCGGGCGCCGACGGCGAGATTGGCGGCTTTGGTGGCCTGTTCGACCTCAAGGCGGCCGGTTTCACCGATCCGGTGCTGGTCGCCGCCAATGACGGCGTCGGCACCAAGCTCAAGATCGCCATCGATGCCGGCAAGCACGACACGATCGGCATCGATCTCGTCGCCATGTGCGTCAACGACCTCGTCGTGCAAGGTGCCGAACCGCTGTTCTTCCTCGACTATTTCGCCACCGGCAAGCTCGATCCCGACCAGGGTGCCGCGATCGTCGGCGGCATTGCCGCGGGCTGCCGGCAGGCGGGCTGCGCGCTGATCGGCGGCGAGACGGCGGAAATGCCCGGCATGTATCACGGCAACGACTACGACCTCGCCGGCTTTGCGGTGGGCGCGGCCGAACGCGGCCAGCTGTTGCCGACCGACGACATCGTCGAAGGCGATGTGCTGCTTGGGCTCGCCTCCTCGGGCCTGCATTCGAACGGATTTTCGCTGGTGCGCCGCATCGTCGGCGTCAGCGGGCTCGCCTGGAGCGATCCGGCGCCGTTCAATGACGAGGCGACGTTGGCCGAGGCGCTGCTCGAGCCGACCCGCATCTACGTCAAGTCGATTCTCAAGGCCATACGCGGCACGCATGGCATCAAGGCGCTGGCCCACATCACCGGCGGCGGCTTCCCCGAAAACATTCCACGCGTGCTGCCCAAGGATTTTTCGGCCGAGCTCGACCTCGAGGCGATCGACGTCCCCGCGGTGTTCTCGTGGCTGGCCAGGACCGGCGGTGTCGCGCCGGAAGAGATGATGCGCACCTTCAATTGCGGCATCGGCATGATTTTGGCGGTCGCTTCCGGCCAGGCAGCGCAGGTCGCCGCCGTGCTGCAGGAAGCCGGTGAGACAGTGACGCCGATCGGCCGCATCGTGCCGCGCCGCGATGCCGGCGTCATCTACCGGGGCTCGATCGGCCTATGAGCGCGCAGAGGAAACGCACCGTTGTCCTGATCTCGGGGCGCGGCTCCAACATGACCGCGCTGATCGCGGCGGCCAGCGACCCGGCCTTCCCCGCCGAGATCGTCGGCGTCATTTCCGACAAGGCCGACGCCGCCGGCCTTGGTGTCGCCAAGGCGCGCGGTATCGCCACACAGATCATTCCCCGCGCCAACCATGGTAGCAAGCAGGCGCATGACGCGGCGATCGATGCGGCACTTGCAGCATTCAATGCCGAGATCGTCGCGCTGGCCGGCTACATGCGCATCCTCACCCCCGGTTTCGTCCAGAAATGGCAGGGCCGCATGATCAACATCCACCCTGCCCTGCTGCCGGCGTTCAAGGGGCTCGACACCCATGCGCGCGCGCTGGCCGCCGGCATGCGCATCCACGGCTGCACGGTTCATTTCGTCACGTCCGAAATGGACGACGGCCCGATCATCGCGCAGGCGGCCGTGCCAGTGATGGTCGGCGACAGCGCGGATGCACTGGCCGCCCGTGTGCTGAAGGCCGAGCACCAGCTCTATCCGCTGGCGCTTGGGCTGGTCGCAGAGGGCAAGGCGCGCATGGCAGCCGGCCGTACTGTGCTGGCCCACTTTGCCGACGATGCCGACAATGCCACCTCGGTGGTGATGGCGCCCGACCCACTGCGCGAGGAAGCCGACCTCGAGCAATTGGCGCGGATAACCCCCTAAGCCGGATAGATGGGGATGAAACAGCTTCTCCTGCTTCGCCACGCCAAGTCGAGCTGGGACGATCCGGGTCTCGCTGATTTCGATCGGCCGCTCGCCGGGCGCGGGTTGAAGGCCGCCAAGCTGATGGGGCGCGAGCTTGCGGCGCGCGACTGGCTGCCGGACCTGGCACTGGTGTCGACGGCGCTGCGAACCCGCGACACCTGGCGGCTGGTTGCGGCGGAGTTGCCTGCGCACACGCGGGTCACCTTCGCCGATGTGCTCTATGATGCGTCGGCAGCGGATATTCTGAGCCAGTTGCGGCAGGCCGACGCTTCTAGCAGAAGCTTGCTGGTGGTTGGCCACAATCCGGGGCTGGACGATCTGGCAAACCAGCTTGCCTCGCCGGAGTCGGAGGCCAAGGCGCGCAAGAGGCTCGAGGAAAAGTTCCCCACTGCAGCCCTTGCGCGCTTCGTCTTCGAGGGAGATTGGTCGGGCCTGTCCTCGGCCCGGCTCACTCACTGTCTGCGACCGAGGGATGTAGGCTAGAACCCGGTGCCGGGCAGGCGCGGCCGGCCACCGCACCGCCGCGGACATCAGTTGCCCCAGATGCCCTGGCCAGATTCGGGCAAGTCGATTGTGGCTTTCGTCTTGGTATCGGCAGCCTTGTACCCAGCCATATCCGTGTTGTTGACCGCGCCGGTAACGGCATGATCGACGCCGGCAACCGGGGCAACCGTCTGGTTGGCATTGTCGGAGCCATAGTGGTCGCTGGCGGCGAAAGCGCTGCCGGTGGCAACGAGGATGGCGGTGGCGGCGAGGGCAATCCTGTTCATTTTCAAGTCTCCTGGTTCTTGGGTTGGGCGGCGTCTTGGGAGGACGGTTCCGCTAAGG
>NZ_JBFULQ010000252.1:0-7891 GCF_054049815.1 Mesorhizobium sp. P5_C1
GGACCATCCAGCTTGCCTGTTCGCCCGTGTCATATTCCTGGAATCCGGCGCGCTGAAAGCCCCGTGCGACGCAATCGGTTACGCCCGCGATCTTGAACTCTTTTTCAGCCACGCACATGTTGATCGGGCCGTCCCAGCGTCCACCGCGTTCGGCGTCTTCTGCATAAAGATAGTAAAACCTTGATGACAGCGGCCCTTCGATCAGCGTCTTGCAGCTCGATCCCTCGATGTGCCACCAGCCCTCGGTGATCCAGCCGGCCTTGGCGCGATAGCCGATGCCGACGCCGACCAGGTTCTGCGTGGCGTTGCAGACACGGAAATCGGCGCGCGCCGGCGAGGCCATGACCATCGCCGACAGGCCCACGGCAAGGATCAGGAGCGGCGTGGCAAAGGCAGAGCGCCCGCGCTGCCTGCCGGCGGAACCCATCCGAAAACCCCTCAAGAACCACATCTGCATCTCTCTGCGCCCCTTTTCGGAAAAGTCCGGGCGCATGTCAACGCGCCGTTTTGTCCAATTCCAATCGATTTAGAAAGGCTCCGGCGCACAATTCGCCGACTTCTGCCAGATTTCCCGGGAAACCTTGGCCAAACAACGGCATTGCGCAAGCGTCGTCTTCGTGGAATGACGATAGCACCCTCCCCGGAAGCCAGCGAACAGACCATTTCCCGCCAATGACCCGATCCACAGTTTTCGCGCCTTTCGACATCGTCGAAGGCGACCGCAAGCGAGGCATTGTGCTTCTGGGCGACCATGCCCGCCGCGATCTGCCGGAGAACTATGGCAGCCTCGGCCTGCCGGCCGCGGAGTTCGACCGTCACATCGCCTATGATATCGGCGTCGAGGCGGTGACGCGCGAACTGGCTGCCTTGCTCGGCGTGCCGGCGGTGCTCGCCAATTTCTCGCGGCTGCTGATCGACCCCAACCGCGGCGAGGACGATCCGACGCTCATTCGCCAGCTTTATGACGGCACCGTCGTGCCCGGGAATTACCCAATTGCTGCCGAGGAGCGCGAAAGGCGGCTCGACGCCTTCTACCGGCCCTATCACGACGCCGTCGGCGCCATGATTGCCTCGGTCGCGCAGGCCTCTGCCCAGACGCCCTTCATCTTCTCGGTGCATTCCTTCACCCCGGCCATGCAAGGGATCCAACGTCCCTGGCATGTCGGCATCCTGTGGGATCGGGATGACCGGGTGGCGCGGCCGCTGATCGACATGCTGGCCGCCGACAAGAGCCTCGTGGTTGGCGACAACGAACCCTATGACGGCGCGTTGCGCGGCGACACCATGTACAAGCACGCCATCATCAACGGCTTCGCCCATGCGCTGATCGAGATCCGCCAGGACCTGATATCGGACCAGACGGGCGCGATCGCCTGGGCGCAGCGCCTGGCGCCGATCGTTGACGCGATCGACCGCCGTCCCGATATACATGTGGTCAAGCAATTCGGCTCCCGCACCGGGCCGCTTTAAAGCCGCAAGGAGGTTTCGATGACCGAACTCAGCGACGAGCAGAAGCGCGATTTCGAGGCTGCCGCCTTTCGCCGGCTGGTCGAACACCTGCGCGAGCGCAACGACGTACAGAACATCGACTTGATGAACCTCGCCGGCTTCTGCCGCAACTGCCTGTCGAACTGGTATCGCGAAGCCGCTGAGGCCGAAGGCGTCGGCCTGTCCAAGGACCAGTCGCGCGAGATCGTCTACGGCATGCCCTATGCTGAATGGCAGGCGATCAACCAGACCGAGGCCTCCGATGCCAAGAAGGCTGAATTCGAGGCGCGGCGGCCCAAGGACCACTAATTAGCCCTCGACATTACCGGCCATTTCCAAGGCTGTGTTTGGCCCAAATGCTTTTCCGAAAGACCGCTTGACTGAAAATTGAATCGATCTAATTTGCCGCGCAAAGCTATTTCTTGACCGGATTCGAGCCATGGACGCGCAAAACGCCATCCAGACTGCCATTCGCGGACGATGGGCCGTGGCAGCCATTTTCCTCGCCAACGGCTTCCTGACCGGCAGCTGGGCGCCGCAGATCCCGGTGTTTCTGACACGGCTGGAGATCACGAAGTTCACGCTCGGCCTGCTGATCCTGCTGTTCGGCGCCGGCGCGGTCACCGCTATGACCTGGTGCGGCCACCTAATCTCGAAACATGGTTCGCGCACCGTGCTGCGCTGGTTCGGTCTTTGCGGCAGCCTTGGGCTGCTGGTTGTGGCGCTGGCCCCCAACGTGCCGCTGGCGGCTATCGCCATGTTCATCTTCGGCGGCTCGATCGGCGGCATGGACGTCGCCATGAATGCCAATGCGGTGGTGGTCGAACGGCGGCTTTCGCGCGCCATCATGTCATCCTCGCACGGCTTCTGGAGCCTTGGCGGTTTCGCCGGCGGCGGCCTTGGCGGCTTTGCCATCCAGCACTACGGCCACCTCGCTCACGCTGCGGTGGTGACAGCGCTCGCCTTCGCGGTGATCGCGGTGGCGGTTCGCCATCTGGTCGCCGAGGACAGGCCGCAGGCGACCGAGCATCACAAATTCGCGCTGCCGGGAAATCCGCTGGTCTACCTCGTCGGCCTGATGGCGCTGCTGACGATGATCTCCGAAGGCGCGGTGCTCGACTGGGCGGCACTGTATCTCAGGCAGGAACTTGGTGCAGACCTTGCCGTTGCCGGTCTCGCCTATGCAGCCTTCTCAGGTGTCATGGCGATCATGCGCTTCTTCGGCGACGGCGTTCGCAACCGCCTCGGCGCGGTGATGACGTTGCGCGCGTCGGCGCTCGTCGCTGCCACCGGCATGCTGATCGCCGGGCTGTCACCCTCGCCCTGGCTTGCTATCGCGGCCTTTGCCTTGTGCGGCTTCGGCATCGCCAACATGGTGCCGATCATCTTTTCGGCTGGCGGCAACCAGGAAGGCATGTCGTCGGGCACCGGCATGAGCGTGGTCACCACCATGGGCTATTCCGGCATTTTGGTGGCACCGTCGGCGATCGGTTTCGTTGCCGAGCATTTCAGCTTCGGCCCGATCTTCATCGCCATGTCGGGGCTACTGGTCGTCGTGCTGCTGATGGCCGGGCTTGCTCACCGCGCCGAATTCGCGCCCGACGCCACGCCGGCCGAGTAGCATTTGAGTTCCTCGTAGAGGAAATCCGCCACGCGGCGGATGCGCACGCTGGTGCGCACGTCGCGATGCATGGCCAGCCATACCGGCAGCACCGGCAGCGGCAGGCCAGGCAGCACCTTTTCCATCAATGGATCACGGTCGGCCAGCGGCTCCTGGCCGAGGCCAATGCCGTTTCCCGCCCGCACAGCTTCCCACAAGACGATCTGGTTGTCGGCCCTGAAGCGGAAGCTGTTCCGGGTGACAGGGATACTATACTGGGTGAAGCCCCTGATCATCTCGTCGCTGCGGTCGAAGCCGATAAGGGCGTGCTCGACAAGGTCGGCAGGCTCCAGCGGGCGGCCGCGCCTGTCGAGATAGGATTTGGCCGCGCAGGCGCAGAGCCTGATATCGCAGACCTTGCGCGCCAGCAACTCGTTCTGCCCCGGCTTGACCATGCGGATGGCGATGTCGGCATCGCGGCGCAACAGGTTCTCGACCTGGTTCGAAGCAACGATCTCGACCTCGATGCCGGGCTCCTCGATGCCGAGCCGCGCCGTTATCTCCGGCAGCACATAAGCTGCCACCACCTCGCTGGCGGCAATGCGCACCGTGCCTTCGATCGCCTCGACCGACCCCAGCGCCAGCAGCGAAAAGGCGCTTGCCTGCTCGCTCACCGCCTTGCCGCGCTCGAACAGCGTGCTGCCGGCTTCCGTCAGTTCATAGCCGCGGCGCCCACGCCGGAACAGCGTGATGTCAAGCGCCTGCTCAAGCTCGGCGATATGGCGGCCAAGCGTCGGCTGGCTGGCCGAGAGCTTCCGAGCGGCGGCCGACAGGCTGCCGGTCTCAGCCACAGTGACAAAGCTCTTGATCAAGTTCCAGTCGATTTCTTTCATTCATTTATGAATATCAAACCTCCATACATAGTCAATTTCCATTCGCCCACGAGGAGACCATATTCGAGCTGCAAAACATCGACACGGAGACAAAAAATGACCAAGATCGCAATTCTCGGTGYCAATGGCCGGCTCGGCCGTGTGGTCGCCAGGGCCTTCATCGATGCGGGTTATGACGTCCGCGCCATCACCCGCAGCGGTAAGGTGCCGGCCGAACTCAAGGGCGCCACGGCCGTTGCCGGCGACGCGCTCGACCGCGAAGCCCTGATCCGCGCCACGCAAGGCGTCGACATCATCTTCAACGGCCTCAACCCGATCTACACCGACTGGGGCAAGTGCCTGCCGATGGCCGAAAACGTCATGGCCGCCTGCCACGCGAACGGCGCGCTGCACCTCTTCCCCGGCACCGTCTACAATTACGGCTCGCCGATGCCGGCGGTGATCACCGAGGACACGCCCTTCCACCCGACGACGGAAAAGGGCCGCATCCGCTGTGCCATGGAAGACCTATTCCGCCGCGAGGCGAAGGCCGGACGTGTCCGCACCATTCTCTTGCGGGCCGGCGACTTCTTCGGCGGCACCGGCAGCGGGTCATGGTTCGATCTGGTCGTCGCCGCCAAGATGAACAAGGGCATCTATACCGCGCCCGGTCCGGTCGATCTGGTGCATGAATGGGCTTACCTGCCGGACTTCGCCGTAGGCTTCGTCGCGTTGGCGCGCAATCTCGACAAGCTCGGCTTCTATGAGGCGCTGAACTTTCCAGGCCATGCAATCACCGATCTGGAACTCAAGGCCGCGTCAGAGAAGGCGCTTGGCCGAGCACTCAAGATGACCTCGATGCCTTGGTGGGTGCTGCGTGCCGGCAGCCCGTTCGTGGCGATGTGGCGCGAGATCGTCTCGATGTCCTATCTGCGCTTCGAGCCGCATCGGCTGGTCTCGACGCGGCTGGAACATATCATCGGCGAGACTCCGCACACGCCGTTGGATCAGGCGGTCGCCGAGGCTCTCGAGGACATCGGCATCGCCACGGTGAATGGCGTTGCGAAAGCTGCCTGATAGGCACGTCGGCGGGCGCAGCTATGCCCGCCCGTCTGTCCACACCCATCTCGCCACCGAATGAGGGCGGCTCAGAGCCGCCCCATCAACAGCAGCACCAGAAGCACCACCAGCACGACACCGACAATGCCCGACGGCCCATAACCCCAGGAGCGCGAATGCGGCCAGGCCGGTATCGCGCCAATGAGGACAAGGATCAGGACGATGATGAGGATGGTGGTGATCGGCATAAAGAACTCCCCGCACTGACATTTTGCTCAAGGGACAATGCAAAAGGCCGCCCGGTTGTTCCGGGYGGCCTTTGCGTCGGAGGTTCGCAGGCAGGTCTATTCGGCTGCCTTCGGAAAGGCGATAGCCGGCTCGCTGCCCACATCCGTATCGGGCGTCTCGGTCGACGAGACCTTTCCCTTGCCGCGCCGGAATAACCGACGGAAAAACGCGTAGAAGCGGCTGTTCTTGCTGCGCGTGAAGATCATCAGCATCGACGGCGTCACCACCAGCGTCAGCAAGGTCGCAAAGGACAGGCCGAAGACGATCGCCGACGACAGCGAGATCCACCATTGCGTCGACGGCGCGTTGATGGTCGTCTCATGATGGAAGATTTCGAGACCGAGGCCAAAGGCGATCGGCAGCACGCCGAGGATCGCCGACACCGCCGTCAGCACCACGGGACGGGCCCGTTCGCGGCAGGTCTGCAGCACCGCTTCCATCTTGTCCCAGCCTTCTTCACGCAGCCGGTCATAGGTGTCGATCAGCACGATGTTGTTGTTCACCACCACACCGGCCAGCGCGATCACGCCGATGCCCGACATCACGATGCCGAAGGCCTCTCCCGTCAACAGCAGCCCCAGGAACACGCCGATCGTCGCCATGACCACGCAGGACAGCACCATCAGCACGCTGGTGAATTTGTTGAACTGCATCAGCAGTACGAGGAAGATCAGGAAGATGGCCGCGCCGAAGGCCTTGCCGAGGAAGGCGCTGGCCTCCGCACTGTCCTCGTTGGAACCGGCCAGCTTCCAGCGTATGCCGCTGCCGAGATCCATATCGGCGACAGCCTTGGTGACCTCCTGCTGCACGGCCGCGACCTGGGTGCCGGCGGCGACGTTTGCTTGGACGACCACCGTGCGGGCGCCGTCGATGCGGTTGAGGATACCAACGGTCGGTTCGGGCTTACGCACGACGAAATTCGAGATCGGCACCGAACCTTGCGAGGTCTGTACCCTCAACTCGTCGAGCGTCGACAGTGTGCGCCGGTCTTCGGGCAGGCGCAGCCGGATGTCGACGGCATCGTCGGCGCCGGCCGGCCGGTATTCCGAGAGCTTCAGGCCGTTGGTCACCAGTTGCACCACGGTTCCCACGGAAGTCGGGCTGATGCCGTACTGCGCCGCCTTGGCGCGGTCGACCTCGAGCGCCCAGTCGACGCCGGGCGGCGGCAGGCCGTCGGAAATGTCGATGACGCCGGGCACCTTGGCAATGCGCGCCGCGACGGCGCGCGCCTTGTCGTCAAGCCCCTTGGGATCGATCGCCGAAAGCCTGATCTGGATCGGCTTGCCGGTTGGCGGACCGGCTTCAGGTACACGAACCTCGACATCGACACCGGGAATGCCGGCCATGACGCCGCGCAAATCGCTCAGGATCTGGTTCGCCGACTTGCGCTCGCGCCAGTCGATGAATTCATACTGAATGACGCCGACCACGTCTTCCGGAACATCCTGCCCGCCGCCTTGCGTCTTGCCGACGCGGGTGTAGACCGATTTGATGCCGGGCCAGCCGAGCAGCCTGTTTTCGGCGGTCTTGGTCGCGGTATCCATTTCGGCCAGCGAAAGGTTGCCGCGAGCGTGCACGTAGAGCAGGCCGTAGTCTGGCTCGACACTGGGGAAAAACTCGACACCGGCGCCATATTTCGAATAGGCAAAGCCGACGCCGAACAGCAGCGCCACGGTCAGCACCAGCACGGTGATGGGGAACCGCACCGCCTGCTTGACGATGGCCATGTACCAGCCGTCGCGATTGTCATCCGCATGGTGCTCGGGTGCCTTGGCGAAGATCGCCCCCAGCGTCGGCGCGAACACCAGCGCGTAGAGCATCGACGCCGACAGCGTGACAATCAGCGTGATCGGCATGTACTTCATGAAGTCGCCGATGATGCCCGGCCAGAACAGCAGCGGCGAGAAGGCGGCGATGCGCGTCATCGTCGCGGCGATGACCGGACCGGCCATGCGCTTGGCAGCAAGCGCGAAAGCTTCCGCCTTCGGCATGCCMTCGCCCATCCGCCGCTCGGCGAATTCGGTGACGATGATGGCATCGTCGACAAGCATGCCGACCGCCAGGATCAGGCTGAACAGCACGATCATGTTGATCGTGTAACCCATCATCGCAAGCAACAGGATGCCGATCAGGAACGATGATGGAATGGCCAGGCCGATCAACAATGAGGCACGGCCGGACAGCGCGTAGAGGATGACGATGAACACCAGGATGACGGCGATCATCACATGGTTCTGCAGATCGCCGAGCAGTTGGTTGACGAAGACCGACTTGTCCTGCGTGTAGGTGACATTCATGCCTTGCGGCATGGTCTTGACGAAGGCGTCGGAGACCTCCCTGACCTTGGCGAGCGTGTCGATCAGGTTGGCGCCGATGCGCTTTTTCACTTCGATGGCGATGGCAGGCTTGCCGTTGAGGCGGGTCACCGTCTCGGCATCCTTGAAGGTGGAGCGGATCGTCGCGATGTCCTTGGCCTGAACCACGGCATTGGGGCCGGCGACCACCGGCAGCGCCGCCACATCCTCGGGCGTCTCGATCAGCGACGGCACCTTGACGGCGTACTTGCCCTCGGAGCCCTCGATAT
>NZ_JBFULQ010000253.1:0-7866 GCF_054049815.1 Mesorhizobium sp. P5_C1
GTTCGTCGGTCTGGGTCTTGCCGACGAAGCGCGCGCCGGCATCGAGAATCATCTGGACGGCCGGCGCGGTGCGCGAGGCGGCGTCGCTTTCGGAGAATTTCTGCAAATTGCCGCAACCGGTGCGGTAGCCGGCGACGTCGTAGATGTCCTTGACGGCCAGCCGCAAGCCGGCCAGCGGTCCTAGCTCGGCATGTGCCACCGGCATCTGGCGAACGTCGAGAAAGGCGTTGAGGGGGCCGTGCGTGCCTGGCATCGTTCGATATCCGGATACGATTGCACCAACATTGTTCGATGCCAGAAATTTTACAACCTTGGATGCGATTTTTATTGATTGTGAAAGCCGACGCTCTTATATCGCGCTTGCCCAAAGTCGCACGTGCCTGTGGGTGTCCGCCGATCCTCGAATGGTGAGGGAAATCGGTAAGGTAACTGGAGCCAACCCCTCCAGTCGGTTTAGCGGCCAACCGCCAGACCGAGGACACCTTGAAGCAACGACGGTGCGGGCCTTTCTGGTGTTCTGCCGGTTGTCCAAAGACCGGGGTTACTGAAGAGGCACACCTTCATTGCCGGCAGTGCGGACGGGTCTCCCATCCAAGCCAAGGCAGACAAAGCGAACCGAGGCCGGGCAAGGCCAAGGTTCACCGCCGCGAGACGGCGTTTCATGGTTCCGGGGTCTCCACCGGCTGGTTCCATGGATTTCCGTCCCGCCTTTGTCCACCGCGTGTTCGCGAGGCCGACAGCCCGCGTCCCGCAGCCTTATTGCGCGCCGAAAGGCGCTGATGGAGAGACCCCGATGGCTACCCAGCGTATCCTTGACTTCCTCGCCACCCGACGTCCGACCGGCCCCTGCCTCGTCGTCGACCTCGATGTCGTGCGCGACAATTTCCGCGCCTTCGAGAAGGCGCTGCCCGATTCCAAGATCTACTATGCGGTGAAAGCAAATCCGGCGCCGGAAATCCTGCGCCTCCTTGCTGCGATGGGCTCGTCCTTCGACACCGCTTCCGTTGCCGAAGTCGAGATGGCGATGGACGCCGGTGCGCCGGCGGACCGCATCTCCTTCGGCAACACCATCAAGAAGGAGCGTGACATCGCACGCGCCTACCAGCTCGGCATCCGCCTGTTCGCGGTCGACTGCGTCGAAGAGGTCGAGAAGATCGCCCGCGTCGCTCCCGGCGCGCGCGTGTTCTGCCGCGTGCTGACCGATGGCGAGGGCGCCGAGTGGCCGCTGTCGCGCAAGTTCGGCTGCGTGCCGGCGATGGCCGTCGACGTGCTGCGCCATGCCAAGGGGCTCGGCCTCGACGCCTATGGCGTGTCGTTCCATGTCGGCTCGCAGCAGACCGACCTGACCGCCTGGGATCGTGCGCTGGCCGACGCCAAGACGGTGTTCGCGACGCTGGCCGAGGAAGGCATCGTGCTCAAGATGGTCAATATGGGCGGCGGCTTCCCGACGCGCTACCTGCGTGACGTGCCGGCGGCCAAGGCCTATGGCCAGGCGATCTTCTCGGCGCTGCGCAAGCATTTCGGCAATGCCATTCCGGAAACCATCATCGAGCCGGGCCGCGGCATGGTCGGCAATGCCGGCGTAATCAAGTCGGAAGTCGTGCTGATCTCGAAGAAGGCCGCCAACGACAATGTGCGCTGGGTGTTCCTCGACATCGGCAAGTTCGGCGGTTTGGCCGAGACGATGGACGAGGCGATCCGCTACCCGATCGTCACCGCGCATGACGGCACGGAGACCGCGCCTTGCGTGCTCGCCGGCCCGACATGCGATTCCGCCGACGTGATGTACGAGAAGACGCCTTATCCGTTGCCCTTGTCGCTGACCATCGGCGACGAGGTGCTGATCGAAGGCACCGGCGCCTACACGACCACCTACTCGGCGGTCGCCTTCAACGGCTTCGAGCCTCTCCGATCCTACGTGATCTGACGGTTCGCAAGAGCCGCTCAGATCATCCCAGGTGGGCGTCTGGCGTCCACCCGGGCTCGCCTGTGGGACAGATCTCCGCTCGCTAGGGATTGCGGAAATGGACATTGCAAATTTCATCGATGAGGGCGTCTGGCCGATCTCCCCCCTTGTGGGGGAGAGTGCCCGCGCCATTGCCATCGTCGCCGAAACCTCAGCCGACGTTGCAGCGCGCGAAGCGCTGCTAGACGACGCCATGGGTCCGATGCGCAGGAAGAAGTCTTCGGAGAAGCTGCGGCGCGGCCRCCGGCCCTCGGAAGGCCTGGCCTTCGTCGCTCGTGATGCATCCGGCGCCGTCGCCGGCACCGTGCGGCTGTGGGATGTCAGGCTGGGCGAGGGCGGTCCGGCAGCGCTGTTGCTTGGTCCGCTCGCCGTCGAACCGTCGCTCAAGAGTGCCGGCATCGGCTCGGCGCTGATGCGTCATGCCATCGCCGAGGCGGCGCGGCTTGGCCATGCGGCGATCCTGCTGGTCGGCGACGCGCCCTATTACGGACGCTTCGGGTTTTCGGCCGTCAGGACCGGTTCGCTCGCCATGCCCGGCCCTTATGAGCGGCACCGCCTTTTGGCGCTGGAACTGGTCGACGGCGCGCTTGACGGCGTACACGGCACGCTGAAGGCGGCGGGGCGCAAGCTGAAGGCGCAGCAGCTGACGTCGGCGGCCTGAGCTGCAAGGGCTGCCCGAAGCGGCCACTCGGCTGCGGCTCAAAACAAAAACGCCGCCCATCGGGCGGCGTTTTGTGCGGCTCACAAGCGGTCAGCCGATCAGCTGGCTGAGCGCCATGGCGACGGTCATGTCGCCTTCGACCTTTATCTTGCCGGTCATGAAAGCCATGGTCGGGTTCAGGTCGCCCGATATCAGCGAATCCAGATCGTCGAGCGAGAGCTTGATGGTGCAATCGGCGGGTCCGTCAGTGGTTGAAATGGTTGTGCCATCGATGACGATGACGCCATCGGCGCCGGTGTCGAATTTCACCGAACGATCGAATCCGCTGCTCGCCACGCGCGACTTGATCTTCTCTGCAATCTCCTGAACGCTCACGCTGTTCTCCTTGTCTGTTGCATCTGTCGCGCAGCGGCGCTCGAAGCTCCATGCCGCGCGCTTTCGCGATCACGGTCGCATATAGCTTTGGGTTGACGTTTACGTCAACGCGGATTCCGGTGGCTGGTTCCTATCGCCGCAGCGGATGACGTCTCGGCGAGAGGCGCAACGGCGAGCCGGGCAGCTCAATGTTCCTTGAATGCCTTGGTCATTTCCGCCGCTGTCTCGCTTTTCTTGCGGCGCAGCCAGTTGTCGCGGATTTCGTCCTTGCTCAGGAAATTGACCTGATCGATCAGAACTTCATGCACCAAAGTGGCGCCGACACGGGTGTTGACGGTATCGCGGATCGCGGCGCGGAAGGCATCGAGGTCGATCGTCGCCTTATTGGTGAAGTCGATCTGCGGATTGGAATAGAGGTAGGTATAGACCTGGTCCGTGATGAGCGCTTCCGCTGGAATGGACAGCTTCTTTATCTGCTCGGGCTCGACCGTGTAGACAAGCTTGGTCAGGAAATAGCCGCCGATCTGGGAATCGCGGATCAGCGGTACCGAAATGATGTCGGTCTTGACGTAGTCCAGGCCACCCAGCATCGGCTTCGGTGTCTCGCCGACACCACGCTCGCCGGCTGCCTGGAACGAATAGAACACGGCGCCCAACGTGGCGGCGCAGATCCAGACGGCGATGGCGATGACCTTGAGCATCAGGCCTTGTCATTTCCTGGCGATGGGAAAGCGGCACTATCTTTTTGCCTGGGCATTGTGTTCGACATCATGCCTTCATCCAGCCGAACTCGCCGGCGGAATAGGTGCCGTCGGTTTCCGCGCGCTGGATGGCGTGCCGCAGCAGGCTGGCAACCTCGTTGACCGCGCTGAGGTGAGCCAGGATCGCCGCCTCGTTCTTGGCCAGCTTCTGGCGCAGCCGGGTCAGGCCCTCGCGGTGCTGTTCGAGGAATTCGGCTTCGCTGCCGCCCCGCATGGCGCGCGTCAGTTCGTAGAGATAGCGGCTCTTGCGGGCGTTCGACGCCTTGAGATCATAGTTGGTCGCGTTGCGGATGCCGGCCGTCTCTTCCTCGACCACTTCCTCGATGCGGCCGATGATGGCGGCAAGGTTGCCCGGCCGGGCGAACGGGATCGGCGCTTCCGACGCGGTCGTGCGTGCTGGCAGGTTGGCGGTGAATTCCGAAAAGTCGGCCATGAGAATCCCGGTCTGGTTAGATTGAACTCGGATACGCACTGTCTCAGTGTTTTGGCATGATCCTTCCCAAAACCGGCTGCCGGTTTCGGGGGCATTCCTAGATCTTGATGTCTGTCTTGATGGCGGTGTCGTCACCGGCGATCGACCGGGCCGCCTTGCGTTGCAATTCGTGGACCAGCGAGGTCGACAGGCTGTTCTGTTGATCGATCTCGGTCTTTTCCGGCCCGCCCGATACCGGACCGACCGGCACGACGCGCTTGCCTTCGAGATAGTGGTCGGCGAGCATCGACTTGGCGATGCCGATGCCGCCGCGTTCGGCCATCACGTCGGCCACCCGCTCGGCAAGCTGCGATTTCCACATGTCGCCGGCGAGGCCCTTGCCGTAGACGCCTTCGGTGTCCTTGGGCAGCATGTTCTGGATGAAGGTCTGCAGCACCATCGCCTCGAACTTCTTGAACTTCTTGGCCGGGTCGGTCGTCGCGGCCTTGTCGGCGGTGGCCCGCGACAGGATCGAGCCGGCATCGACCGAAGCGGCGGTGTCGACCGAAAAAGTCCCGGCAGCACCGCCGGCGCGCTTGGTCAGCGCGGCACGGGCGGCCTCGATGTCCGTCGGGTCGATGGCTCGGGCCACATCCATAACGATGTCGCTGGGTGGAGAAATCGCCAAGAAAGTCCGCCTTTTATCGGTTTTCCTTAGCCAGACCATGCCTCAACAAGCTTGTGGCAGGCTTGCGCGGCAGTCGGGGGTGGAACGCAGGCATGTTTCTTGGTCCCGTCGCCAACTGCGGACATCGCCAAGCCACCATTCGGACGTCGCGTTTTTGGCCGAAAGCGGAACGTCGGCTCCCTAAATGACATGGCTGGAAAGCCTACCGCTGTATGCAGCGTAGTGGACCGACCGCAGGGACGCCGAACGGAGCGACGTCCTACTTCACCGTAATGGCCATACCGCTGAGATCGGCGTTGACCTGCATGCCTACCTGCTTGCCGGTGAGCTCGAGTTGGGCGCCCTTGTCGTTGGTCATGACGATCACCTGGGCCCCTTTGCCGAGCGCACCGCCACCGCCCGCCGCCCCATAGACCCCCGTTACATCCCGGACGCGGCGAATGTGGCGAACGGTACCTTGGAAGTAGGTCTTGGAAACCCCGAAGGCGAGGCCGCCCGAGATGCCGCCGACAGAGACGGGATAGCGGCGGCCATGGAATGTCAGCGTGCCTTCGCCTCCAGAGCCACCCACAAAGAATGCAGCCTTATAGACGGAGAACCGGATCGTGCCGCTGTCGGCATGCGCGGCGCTGGCGAGGCCTACTCCCGCAGTGGCGATGGCGGCAAACGCGACTGAACGAAACGTGGACGACATGTTCATGATGAGAACTCCTTAAGATCGCCGCTTACCCAGCGGGCACGTCAGCGTCGTATCAGAGGTGAACAGTCTGGCCCGTCATTTGTTCCAAGCACGCGGGCTGAATCCGGCTGCGAGATGGCCGCCACGATCCCGGTCGCGTAGCCAGGTTCCACTAGGAAGCAGGAAGGCCAGCCCTCGACAGCATTTCAAGGAATCTCGCGTGATGATGATCCTTCACATAGCGTGGCACAAAGCCGGGGCAGACATTACCGAGGTTGAGATGAGGAAGCTGTGACAGGCAATGATGGATGGCCCGTGTCGCTTCTTCGTTGTTTCCGGTTGCCGAAGCGGCCGCGGCCCAATAAAGGGCGCCACGAACGAAGCCCGGCTTTGTCCTGACCACTTTGCGAGCGACTTCGAGCGCCCGCCGGTCGTCTCCGCCGGCGAACAGTGCCACAGCCAGGCCATGGTGACGCCAGAAGTCGATGACGTCATACGTGCCGAGCCGGATCGCCTCGTTGGCCTCACGCACTGCTTCACTTACCTGTCCGCGCAACGCAAAGAGCATCGAAATATCGCCGTGGCCACTCGGATAGCTTGGGTTGAGGCTGATCGCATGTTGGCATTCGGCGATCGCCTCGTCGATTCGGCCGGAACTTTCGAGAGCGAATGACAGGATGCAGCGGGCAATTTCGTCGTCGGGCACTGCCCGTACCGCTGCTTCCGCAAGCTCAACCGCACGCTCGATCTGCCCTGGCTCGCGAGGCAGCGCGCCAAACGCCACGCCCATAGAAATTACAATCGAAAGCGTCCGCTGTGCACGGGCGTTGTCGGGGCCCACCGAAACCGCCTTCTCGGCAAGCTCTATCCCGACCAACAGTGAGTCCCGGGTCATCTCAAAATATTTCATGAGAGCTTCGTTCACCAACCTGCGCACTTCAGGGGCGCCCGGCGGGCTCTTGTCGCGAACCTTCCAATTGGTCAGTTGAAGTTCGAGGATCACAGCCAGCACAACCGACTGTGCGATCCGGTCCTGGAATTCGAGCGCGTTCTCCGAGTGGCCGTCGAACTTCTGGGCCCAGACATTATGGCCGCTGCCAGCATCGACAAGCTGGACGTTCACCCTCAGCCCGTTGCCGGATCGCTGGATGCTGCCGCTGAGCATGTATCGCGCCCGGAGCATTCCGGGCGTTTGGGGTTCATCGCCGCTCTTGTCCTTGGACGGAAGCGCGGAGAGCACGACATAGTCGGCCACCTCGGAGAGGGCCGTGGTTATGTCCTGGACGAGCCCCCTGGCGAAAAAGTCGTCGCCTCGCTTTCCGGTCAGGTTGACGAAGTCGGCAACGCTGATGGAGGGGCGCCCGGGGCGCTGGCCGGCCGGAGCACCATTTGTCGGTTGCAGATTTGACGTCGTGTCGGCGGCAGATAGCAGGGATTGCCAAAGCGCCCGCGTCTCAGGGCTGGTTTCAACGCCGAACTCCTTCTTCACCATGCTCCTGCAAGCCTCATATGTCCTTATCGCCCTGTCGCGCTGGCCACACGCGGCGAGCAATTCCATCTTGAGCCGATAGGACTCCTCCCGCGTCGGTTCCATGGCCAGAACTCGATCCGCCAGGGCGAGTCCGGCCTCTGTGTCCACGAGGCGGGCGAGTTTTTCGAAGGACTCAAGCGCGCGGCCCAGCAGCCTGTCGCGTTCAGCCGCCGCCCAGTCGTCGAAAGCGTTGCTTCCCAGATAAACCCCATCAAGAAACGGTCCGGTGTAGTGCGCCAGAGCCGTCTCGAGTTCCGGCGCGGAACGCGCGGAGAGCCCGGATTCAAACTCGTCGACGTCAACTCGAACCGCATCCGGCCTGAGGGCGATCAACTCCCTCCGAGAATGGACGATATCCACCCCCGCCCGTGATAGATCCCGGCGTAGAACGCTGAGGGTTTGCCGCAGGCTGTTGCGCGAGTGTTCGCTGTCGCTATCGCCCCATAGCAGATCAGCCAGCCTTTCCCTTGTCGCCGCCATGCCCGGGCAGCGGGCCAGATAGGCAATGATCGCGGGGCCCCGCTTCCCGGTCAACCAGAGCGGACCGACAGTTTCCTTTTCAATCCGGAACCCGCCGAAGAGTGAGATTTTGCTTGCGGCGACGCTGTCCTCACTTTGCATTTTCTTAACAGGGTCCCAGCCTGACGAAATCCTAACTCAAAACTAACGCTTCGCAACCGGTAGAACCACGCATTCAAGCGCTCCTGTGACGGTAGATCAATTAAGGCATCGCTTAAGTAGGGGCAGCTGAACGAAACGTCGGTCGTGGCGGACCGAACCGGGCGCCCTGAAG
>NZ_JBFULQ010000254.1:0-7806 GCF_054049815.1 Mesorhizobium sp. P5_C1
ATATGGTGATCTACTACGCCGCGCTGAAGGCGATCCCGTCGGACCTCGCCGAGGCCGCGCGGATGGACGGCGCCTCGCCCTGGCAATTTGCCCGGCTGATCCAGCTGCCGCTGCTGTGGCCGGCGATCCTGGTCACCATTATCTTTTCGATCAACGGCACACTGCAGCTGTTCAATGAGCCGTACTTGATGCGCGCGCTCGCCAGTAACACCATCAATTCGAGCTACACGCCGAACCTCTATGCCTATTCTCTGGCGACTAAGAACCAGCAGTATGGCTATGCGGCCGCCGTTTCGTTCGTGCTTGGCATCGTGATCGCCGGTGCCTCCTACATCTTCACCCTGATCGCCAACCGCCGTCGGCCGGAGCAATGATGACTGCGACCACCGACATCGCCACTTTCGAAGCTGCCAGGCGCCGGCCCGGCGAAAGGCGGCGCTCGCGGATCATGCTCACGCTGCTGCTGTCACTGTTCCTCCTCTACAGCTTCATGCCGCTGGTCTATCTGGTCCTATCGGCAACGAAGACGAATGGCGACCTGTTCACCACGTTCGGCTTCGGCTTCGGCACCGAGTTCAACCTCTGGCAGAATCTGAGCGATCTTCTGGCGCGCGACAACGGCGTCTTCCTGCGCTGGATGTTCAACAGCCTACTCTATTCGACCGTCGCCGGGCTCGGTGCCGCGATCTTGGCTACCGCGGCAGGCTATGCGTTAGCCAAATTCAAATTCGTCGGCCGCAATCTGCTGTTTGCGCTGGTCTTGGGCGCTGTGATGATCCCGCAGACGGCCCTCGTCGTGCCGACCTTCCTGCTGCTGGCGCTTTCGGGACTCAGCGACAATCCGCTGGGCGTGATCCTGCCCTCGATGATCTCGCCGATCGGCGTCTATCTGATGCGCGTCTATATCGAGCAGGGCGTCGACGACGAACTGCTCGACGCAGCGCGTCTCGATGGCGCCGGCGAGTTCGTGATCTTCCGCGCCATCGTGCTGCGGCTGGTGGCGCCGGGTATGGTGACCGTGGCGCTGCTCTCGTTCGTCGGGACCTGGAACAATTACTTCCTGCCGCTGATCGTGCTGCGCACACCGGAGTATCAGCCGATCACGGTGGGCCTTGCGACCTGGTATCAGCTCGCGCAACAGGGCGGTGGCGGCGGACAGGTGCTGTTCTCGATCATCATCACCGGCGCGCTGGTCAGCATCATCCCGGTCATCGTGGTGTTCCTGCTGCTGCAGCGGTTCTGGCAGGGCGGCCTCACCGCCGGCGCCATCAAATAGAACTATCGCCTGGAGTTTTCCGACTATGACGACTGCCTCGAAATCCGCCCCGCTCTCTGTCTGGCGGCCGATCGCGACCGACACTTTCCTCGTCGGTACCCCGCATTACCCGGAGCATGTCGATGAGAGCTATTGGCAACGCGACGCCGACCGCATGGCAGCCGCGGGCTTCAACGCGGTGCGACTTGCGGAATTCGCCTGGCATATCTTCGAGCCGCATGAGGGGACGTTCGACTTCGATTTGTTCGACCGCGCCATACA
The DNA here is from genome assembly GCF_054049815.1 of Mesorhizobium sp. P5_C1. NCBI lineage: Bacteria > Pseudomonadati > Pseudomonadota > Alphaproteobacteria > Hyphomicrobiales > Phyllobacteriaceae > Mesorhizobium > Mesorhizobium sp. P5_C1. The sequence continues at coordinate 1,538 of NZ_JBFULQ010000254.1, forward strand.
TGGGCTGGGCAAGGCTGGCATCAAGACCATCATGTGCACGCCGACGGCGACGCCGCCGCGCTGGCTGACGGCGCGTTATCCCGAAGTGTTGCGCGTCGATGCCAATGGCCGCGCCATGTGCCATGGCTCGCGCCAGCATGCCAATCTTGCGAGCGGCGTGTTCCGCGAGCATTCAAAGCGCATCACTCAAGCGATGGCCGAGCATTATCGCGGCAATTCGCACATCATCGGCTGGCAGACGGACAATGAGTTCAATACCTCTGGATCGCTGTCCTACGGTCCGGTGACTCTGGCCGAGTTCCAGGCCTTCCTCAAGGACAAGTACAAGACCATCGCCGCGCTCAACGATGCGTGGGGCGGGCATTTCTGGGCCACCGCCTACGACGATTTCGATCAAGTGGTGCTGCCCCTCGACTACGCTCCTGCCCCGGTCGGGCCGACCCATGTGGTCGACTATCACCGCTTCCTCGCCTTCGTCACGGCGCGGTTCCAGCACGATCAGGTGCTGATCCTGCGCGCCACCAATCCAGACTGGTTCGTCTTCCACAATTTGGGCCGGATCGACGACATTGACTTCCGCGGCGAGTTCTCGACCGATCTCGATTTTCTCGGCTTCGACATCTACCCGCATCTCGATGACGAGATGCAGCGGGTCGGAAGCGTCGGCGAGGCGCAGGCGCTGCGTCTCGATCTCTGCCGCGGCTTCACCGGCAATTTCATCGTGCCCGAGCAGCAATCGGGCTTCGGTGCGCAGCCGAACTTCTCGACGCTGACGCCCGAACCCGGCGAGATGCGCCGCATGGCCTATACGTCAGTGGCGCGGGGCGCCGATGGCGTGATGTTCTTCCGCTGGCGGCCGGCGCATTTCGGTGCCGAGATCTATTGGATGGGCATCATCGATCACGACGACATCCCTCGGCGGCGCTATGACGAGGCCAAGCAGTTTGCGGGTGAGGTCACGGCGCTCAAGGACAAGATCCTCGGCACGCATGTGCGCATGGATTTGGGCATCGCCGGATCAGATTTCGACAATCAGGAGATGCACCGCTCCTGCCCTATCGGCATGCCGAGCCCCCAGGACGATGCGACGCTGCTGCACCGCTATTGCTACCGCCACAACATCGCCTGCGGCTTCATCCATCCCGAGGATGATCTCAGCAAGCTCAAGGCGCTCTACGTGCCGCATTGGCTGAAATGGACCGATGCGTGGACGGCGCGGATCGAGGGCTTCGCCAAGGCGGGTGGAACGGTAATCCTGGGCGGCCGCACCGGATCACGCGACGTCAACAACCACGTCATCCGCGACACCTCACCGGGTAAGAGGCTCTCGGCGCTGGCCGGGATCACGGTCGAGGAGTTCGGGTTGCTGACGCCGATCGGCGGCGAGGGCCTGTTCGAGCATGGCGGCCGCTTCGGCGCCAACACGGTGCGTAAGAAGCTGCCGGCGACGTCGGCGAGCCGCCAATACGAGCTCAAGATCGGGAATGCGCAGGTGACGGCGGCGCATCTTTATGAGCTGCTTAACGTCGCGCCCGGCACGGAGGTTATCGGCAGCTGGGCCAGCCGCTTCGCCGAGGGCCAAGCCGCGATGACTTCGCGCAAAGTCGGCAAGGGCAATGTGATCTACCTCGGCACGTACCTCAGCGATGCTCTGGTCGAGGTGCTGGCCGATCAGGTGCTGGCGCCCGCCGGTATCGTCCCGCTCGTCGCCGACATGCCGGCCGGCGTCGAGGCGACGATCCGCGAAAGCAAGGACCGCCGCCTGCTGTTCATCCTCAACACGCTGGGCGAACTGGCAAGCATAGGCAATGTCCCCGCGGGCAAGGATCTGCTCGGCGATGGCAAAGTACGCGGCGGTAAGCTGTCGCTCCCGGCCTATGGCTGCAGCATCATCGAACTCGACTAGGGATGCTGTCGCGAGGCCTTGGGCAACGCTCAATAACTTCTGTCCCGGTGATCTTAGATTGGCAGCAATGTCCACTCTAGGCGTCTTTGTGCCGCCAGGTCCCACGACTTTCGGTGCGACCATCACGAACACGCTCCTTTCGATCGTCGCAGGCAACGGCTGGCGCTGTGGACCCGTGTCCGCTTGGGCCAAACCCGGACATCATGTCGCCCAAGCCGAACGACGGCTTTGAGGACCGGTGAATTTGATCTCAACAGCCGACAAGGCGCAAAGCGGTCATGTGCGCTTCTACTGAAGAGAGCCCGCTTTGGGACCCAATGCGGATACCGAAATCTCATGTGAACCTCGCGCCGAAAGCAAACTTACAGGCAACGGCTGCGAATGGCCCTGTCAATCATGGTGGAAGACCTCCACCATGCGTGCCCACCACTCGCCTTCGCCGCGGGTCTCGAGCGGCTCCTGCATGGGATCGCAGATCGTCCACCATTTCTGTATCGCCGGGTCTTGCGCCATCACGGCGGCATCGGCGGCGAAATCGTTGCCGTGATACTCCCAGTAAGCGAAGAGGATGTTCTCGGGCTCGCGGAGGAAAATCGAGTAATTGCGAATGTTGGCTCTCGTGATGGCGGCAAGGACATCCGGCCACACGGCCGCATGCAGTTCCCGGTAGGCCGGGATCACGGCGGGCTTCAGTCCAATGCACAAACCCATTCGCTGCATGGTCGCTTCCTCAATAGGTGGTCCGGCCACCCGAAAGGTCGAAGACCGAAGCCGTCGTGAAAGAGTTATCCTTCGAGACGAGCCAGGCCACCATGGCGGCGGCTTCTTCAACTTCCAGGAAGCGCCCGCGGGGAATGCGCACCAGCATGTAGTCAATGAACTCTTTCGTGAGTGTTTCCAAGATCCGGGTATTGGCCGTTGCGGGGGTGATGGCATTCACGGCGATGTCGTATTTGGCCAGTTCCTTGCCCAGTGACTTGGTGAGCCCCAGCACGCCGGCCTTGGCGGCAGAGTAAGCCGACAAGCTCGGATTGCCTTCTTTTCCGGCCACCGACGAGATGTTGACGATGCGGCCATAATTCCGCGCCTTCATCGACGGGATCACCACCTTGTTGACGTAGAAGGTGCCGTTGAGATTGATCTCGACGACCTTGCGCCATTCGTCGGGATCATAATCCTCGACGGTCGCATTCTTGCCGGCGATGCCGGCAGAGTTGACGAGGATCGACACCGGACCGACCTCGTTCTCGACTTCGGTATGGACGCGCGACAGGCCGGCGAGATCGGTGATATCGATCTGTTTGGCCGAGGCGCCTTCGCCGAGCGCGCCGACCGCCAAGCCGAGCGCGCCGCTGTTGTTGTCCCACAAGCTTACCTTCGCGCCGGACTTGATCAGACGCAGGGCGATGGCGAAGCCAATGCCCTGCGCCCCGCCGGTCACCACGGCGGTCTGGCCGTTCAAGTCGATATTGTTCAAGGTTTCATTCCTTCATGAGATTGAGTCGGCCGCGATCTCGAGCGTGTTGCGGAGTGAAGTTGCCAAATGTTCACGCATGCATTGCGCCGCATGCGGGGCGTCTCCGGTCTGCATCGCCTCCAGGATCAGCCGGTGCTGGCGGATCGTCACCGCACCCAGACCGGGTTCGGGTATGGCGAGATGCCGGCCGCGATCCATCTGCGCCTTGGAAATGTCGACGGCGCGCCACAGCATATGCAGTCCGTTCACCTCGGCGATCATGCGATGGAAGGTGTCGTCCAACCGGATCGCCTCGGCAAAATGACGACGCCCTATGGCGAGTTCGTGCGCGGCGATGTTGTCGGCGAATGCTTCGGCGGCCGTCGTGGTCAAGCGACCTGCCGCGCGTGAGGTGCTTTCCGCTTCCAGCGCCGTGCGAATCACGTAGGCTTCCTCGAGCGCCCTGCGGCTGATCGGCGCGATGAATGTGCCGTTCTGGGCAAAGACGTCGATCAGACCCTCGTCGCTGATGCGTTTCAGCGCCTCGCGCACGGGCGTGCGCGACACGCTGAGCCGCGCTGCGAGCGTCGCCTCGATGACAGCTTCTCCCGGCCGCATGCGGCCGCTGACGATCAGCCCGCGCACGACTTGGTAAACCTGTTCGCTCAACGCGACACCGCGTTTCAGGCGTATGGCTTCGATATCCAACTTTTGGCATCCGGTGCGAGAACGAGTCCAATGCGCCTTGTCCGGACCCCTGGTGGAAAGTCGAGGCGGGAAGTGTCCGCCTCGACTTGGGTCATTGTGAGCCCGTTACTTGGCGATGCAGGTATCTGCAGTCTCGGGCGTGCACACATCAAGGCCGGTATTAGGTCGGGTCCTGCGGAGCGGGCTTGCCATCCTTGATGTCCTTCAGCGCCATCATCGTCTTGTAGGCCATTTCGAAGGGCCCGCTGGCCGACCTGGCCTTGCGAAAGCCCCTCCTTCATCTGGTCGATCTGGGTCGGCAGCGTGTCCGCGTAGACGACGGCGAGTTCCTTCTTGGCGATCTTGTCCTTGAATGGCGCATCACCGAAACGCCTTGGGATTTGAGGCGCCGGATCAGTTCTAGCACTTCGGCGACCTGGCGCACCGAAATGGCCGCGGTCGGTTCGTCCATCAGCACCAGCTTGGCTCTGGAAAGACGCGTACTAGCGATCGCCACCGCCTGGCGCTGACCGCCCGACATCTTCCGAACCAGATCGCGCGGGCGGGTTTCTGACTTGAGTTCAGCAAACAGCGCCGCCGATCGGTCGATCATCGCTTGCTTGTCGAGGATGCGAAATGGCCAGAAACCCTTCTTGATCTCCCGCCCAAGGAACACGTTCTGCGCGGCCGTCAAGTTGTCGGCCAAGGCAAGGTCCTGGTAGACTACTTCGATGCCCTGGGCCCGCGCCTCGATGGGCTTGTGGAAATCGCAAACCTGATCGTCGACGAGCACCTTACCGTCGTTTGGCGGGAAGTTGCCGGCGATCAGTTTGACCATTGTCGACTTGCCGGCGCCGTTGTCGCCCATCAGGCCCACAACCTCGCCCGACTCCACAGTAAAGCTGACATCCGTCAGGGCGCGGATTGCCCCGAAACTCTTCGAAACGCCACGGACTTCCAGAAGTGACACTTTTCTCTCCCTTCCCCGTGCGAGCCGAAATCGGTCCGAACGGCCTGTTTATCCGCGCTCTGACGGCTGCGGTTTACGCGACGACCCTTAGCCGACACCTTCCAGATTGACCGGCGCTGCAACCTCCTCGATGGTCGCCCACCGCCGCGACCGGGCGGACCGCAGCACCGCGTCCACCACGGCGTCGGCCGCAAGGCCATCTCGAAAGTTGGGCACAACCTTCTCTCCAGTGCGAAGGCCGCTAAGGAAGTCGGCGACCTGATGTACGAATGTGTGTTCGTAACCGATCTGGAGGCCCGGCACCCACCAGGCCTTCATGTATGGATGGTCGCTGTCGGACACGTGAATAGTGCGCCAGCCGCGAAGGGCGGCTTCGTCATGGTGGCTGAAGTACTGAAGCCGGTGCAGGTCGTGCAAATCCCATGCGATCGAGCCGTGTTCGCCGTTCACTTCCAGCGTAAAAAGCGCCTTGTGGCCGCGCGCGAAGCGGGTCGCCTCGAAACTTGCGAGCGAGCCGTTGGCAAACCGGGCAAGGAAAAGGCCGGCGTCCTCCGCCGTGACGGCTTCGCGCTTGCCGCTCAGCGCATGCATGCGTTCACGGATGAAAACCTCGGTCATGCCGCACACCTCGGCAAACGGCCCGACGAGCCAAAGTGCCGCATCGATACAGTGGGCAAGCAGATCGCCCGTGACGCCGCTCCCTGAGCGGCTGGCGTCGAGCCGCCACGTACCCGGCCCGCCTTGTGGCAGATCCGCCGACATGGTCCAGTCCTGCAGGAACTTGAAGCGGCTGTGGAAGATCTGGCCGAGCCGCCCTTCCTCGACCATCTGCTTGGCCAGCGCCAGCGCGGGCACCCGCCGGTAATTATACCAGACCATATTGGCGACGCCCGCACGCTCCACCACCTCGACCATGCGCCGCGCCTCGGCGAGCGTGGTTCCGAGCGGTTTTTCGCACGCCACCATCTTACCGGCTTTCGCGGCGGCCATCGCTATCTCGGCATGGGTGTCATTCGGACTGGCGATGTCGATAAGATCGATGTCGTCGCGCTCGACCAGTTTGCGCCAATCCGTCACATGCGAGCCGAAACCCCATTGGGCGGCAAAATCCCGGGCCTTGGCTTCGTCGCGTGAGCAGACCGCCACCAATTCCGCGCCCGCTTCCTCGGGAAAAAAGCGCCGCACCTGATGATAGGCATTAGAATGGGTAYGGCCCATGAAGCCGGTGCCAACGAGCCCAACCCTCAAGC
>NZ_JBFULQ010000255.1:0-7740 GCF_054049815.1 Mesorhizobium sp. P5_C1
TGTGCACGGCGTTGCGCGCGGCTGTCGGACGCCGCAGCCGGATGTTCTTCTCGATCGCCTCATGCAGCTTCTGCGCCTGCCGCTGATCACCGACCCTCTGCGTCGTGAAGTCGAAGAGATGGTCGAGTGCCGATTCGATCAGCACGCCGAGCGGCACCAGCAGATCGTTGCCGGAGGCGCGCAGGATGGCGAGATGAAAACGCGTGTCGGCGCGGATACGCTCCTGCAGGCTCAAGGCATCGCCCATCTCGCGGCAGGCCTGGCTGATCTCGGCCATCTGCTCGTCGCTGCGCCGCATGGCGGCAAAGGCCGACGCTTCCGGCTCGATGATATGGCGAAACTCCTGCACGGTGCGCAGGAATGCCTCGCGATCGGGCGCTGTCGCGTACCAGGCCAGCACGTCGCGGTCGAGCAGGTTCCAGCGCTCTTTCGGCTCGACCCAGCTGCCGATCTTGGGGCGCGAGGCCAGAAGGCTCTTGGCCATCAACATCTTGATCGCTTCGCGCACCGCCGAACGGCTAACGTCGAAGATTTCGGCCCATTTGGCCTCGTTGGGCAAGATGGTGCCGGGCAGATAATCGCCGCGCACGATCCTGAGACCAATCTCGCTGGCTAGCGAGACATGAACGCTCGCTCCCGAAAAGTGTGCAGCGCCAGCCCTGCGCATGACAACTGGACGGAGGCTGTCTTGTGCCTTGGCCCGGTCGGTTCGCTTCTTTGACTTCTTGTCCGGCATCCACGTTCCAATGCGTCGGCCGTCTGTCGTCCGGACTGGTCCGGACCCGCACGGCACGCCGATCTCGTTGCCGAAAAATCCAGACCATGGACGCGGCAAAGCCGGAGCCTGCCGCCCCAACCGCAGTGTCCCGTTCAGGAATCGACGGGGGGCGCCCGTTGCCGAGCGCCCCAAATCGAGAACCTACTTCTGGATGCAGGTGTCGACCGTGTCCTTGGTGCATTCGTCGAGACCGGTAAACACCGGATCGGCGACGGTCTTGCCTTCGATCAGGTCGATCATCACCGAGGGCGCCTTGTAGCCCATTTCGAACGGCCGCTGGCCGACCAGTGCGGTGACCAGGCCGTCACGAGCAATCGCCACCTCGTCGCCAATCGTGTCGGCTGCGCCGATGACGAAGTCGTTGCTGGCGATGCGGTCCTTGAGCGGCCCGAACAGATCGCGATAGGGCTGCGGCGCACCGAAAAGCGGCCAGCCGCCCATGATGCCGAACGCGTCGAGCTTGGGGTTGGCGGCGAGGATATCGGTCATCGCCTGAACGCCCTTGGCGCCATCGTCATTGGTGAACACCGGGCAGCCGGCGACTTCGGTCCAGCCACCTTCGCCGGCGAGCGCCGCGAGGCCTTCCTTGCCCGACAGTGCGTCACGCATGCCTTGCGCACGACGCAAGATGTYGTCGGCCGCAGGATTGCCCTCGATGGTGCAGATCGTGCCGCCATTCGGCTTGCCCTTCTTGATGTACTCGCCGATCTTCTTGCCCATCAAGTAGTTGTCGGTGCCGAGATAGGTCTTGCGCAGCGCCGCATCTTCCTTGCTGAGGTCGGCATCGACCGTCATGATCGGGATCGTCGGATTGGCGGTCTTGATGGTCTGCGCGATCAGCGGCGCGTTGGATGGCGAAATCGCCATCGCCACGGTGTCGGCCTTGCTCAACATGTCCTGGACGATCTGCGCCTCGCCGGCCTCGTCCGAGGTCGAGGCAGGGCCGGTGTAGAAGCATTCATATTCCGAGCTGGCGTTTTCCTTGTTCCATTTCTCGCAACCCTGGTGGATGGCTTCGAAGAACGGATTGTCGAGACCTTTCACGACAATGACGAGCTGTTTCTTGGCCAAAGCCGGTCCGGCGCCAAGCGCCATCATGGCGGCGGCGGCAAGCAAAAGTGATTTCCTCATATCAGTCCTCCCTTGAAACAGACGGACACGGCGTGCCCGCCACACAGATCGACCGGACGCGTGATGACCGAGGTTCGTTTCGCGAGCTCTCGTATCGCCAAGACAGATCGATAAGCATTTCCAGATGCGGCCTTGGACCGGCTCAACACACGGGGTGCAGCCGAAACCTCGACCGATAAACCTCCACCGATTCCACCCGGCGAACCGCAGGCAGGGACCGGCATAATCTCCTCCGACGCTTAGCTAATATCGGCTCGCCGCCAACGTCAATGCTATTTGTCCTACAAAACGGATTTTTAGAATAATCCAACCTTAATTCGTCCGACAATTGATTGACGCGCGCCGGCTTTTGCGTAAAAGAACGCTAACGCTGTTTCCGGGAGGAGCTGGGAAGAGCGAGGCCAAAGCAGCGCCGGCATTGACGCCGGGAACAGCAGCAGGTCGCAAAGCACGGGGAGGCAAGAAGGCTGGTGGCGGTTCTCGAACTCACCAACATATCGAAGCATTTCGGCGCCATCCAGGCGGTCAACGACGTGTCTTTGTCGATCGAGCCCGGCCAGGTGGTCGGCCTGATGGGCGACAATGGCGCCGGCAAGTCGACGCTGGTCAAGATGATCGCCGGCAATTTCCGCCCGAGCCACGGCACCATGCAGATGGACGGCAAGGATTTGATTCTGCACAAGCCGGTCGAAGCCCGCCAGCACGGCATTGAGATCGTTCACCAGGACCTGGCGCTCTGCAACAATCTGACGGCAGCGGCGAATGTCTATCTCGGCCGTGAATTGCGCCGCGGCGTCGGCCCCTTCCGCATCCTCGACTACGCTTCTATGTACAAGCGCGCCGGCCAGATCTTCGCGGAGCTCAAGTCCGAGACCCGCCCGCGCGACCTCGTCAAGCAGATGTCGGGTGGCCAGCGCCAGGCGGTGGCGATCGCCCGCACCATGCTGTCGCAAGCCAAGATCGTGCTGATGGACGAGCCAAYGGCGGCGATCTCGGTGCGGCAGGTCGCCGAGGTGCTCAACCTGATCCGTCATTTGCGCGACCAGGGTATTGCCGTCGTGCTGATCAGCCACCGCATGCCCGACGTCTTCACCGTCGCCGACCGCGTCATCGTCATGCGGCGTGGCCGCAAGGTCGCCGACAAGACGATCGCGTCCAGTTCGCCCGAAGAAGTCACCGGGCTGATCACTGGTGCTATCGAACAGGTTTGATTTCAGCGCGTTCCACCGGCAGATAAAGGTCGATAATGGCAGTCACCCTTGACCAGACGATCGCACAGAAACAGCACACCTTGCTGTCGAAGCTGTTTGCCAGCCAGACCTTCTGGGTGGTGATCGCGGTCATCCTCGCCTGCCTGTTCCTGTCGTTTGCCACCGACGCCTTCGCCACGCAGAAGAACCTCTACAACATCACCCGCAACATCACCTTCGTCGCCATCATCGCGCTCGGCATGACCTTCGTCATCATCACCGGCGGCATCGACCTCTCGGTCGGTTCGGTGCTGTGCCTGTCGTCGATGGTGCTGGCCGTCACCATGCATGCCGGCTACTCGATCGAGATCGGCATCCTGGCCTCTATCGCAACGGCGCTTGCCATCGGCGCCTTCAACGGCATCCTGATCGCCTATCTCGGCTTTCCGCCGTTCGTGGTGACGCTCGGCATGTTGTCGATCGCCCGCAGCCTGGCCATGGTTGCTTCCAACAACACCGTCGTCTTCCAGTTCGGACCGGACCACAACAAGCTGCTGGCGCTGGGCGGCGGCGCCTGGGTGTTCGGCATCGCCAATCCAGTGCTTTACATGATCCTTTTGGCGCTGATCACCGGCTTCATCTTGCGCTGGACCAAGTTCGGCCGGCACATCTTCGCCATCGGCGGCAATGAGCATGCTGCGACGCTGACCGGCGTTCCGGTGCGCCAGATCAAGGTCGCCGTCTACATGATTTCGGCGCTCTCGGCCGGCATTGCCGGTATCATCCAGACCGGATGGCTGGGCGCCGTCACCACCAATCTCGGCACCGGCATGGAGCTTCAGGTCATCGCCGCCACCGTCATCGGCGGCGCCAACCTTGCCGGCGGCGTTGGCACCGCCTTTGGCGCCATCGTCGGCGCGGCGCTCATCGAGGTGATCCGCAACAGTCTCGGCCTGCTCGGCATCAATGCGTTCTGGCAAGGCGTGTTCATCGGCGGCGCCATCCTGCTGGCGGTTCTGTTCGACCGCATCCGCAATTTCCGCCGCAACGACTAGGACCATGATCCCGAAAAGTGGAAACCGGTTTTTCGGACAAACGGAAACCGTTTGTCCAGAGATCATGGTCGAACAGAAGACAGCCTGATGGCAAACTCGCTGTTCAGCCTTGAGGGCCGGCTGGCGCTGGTAACCGGCTCTGGTCAGGGCATAGGTTTTGCCCTGGCGCGCGGCCTGGCTGAACATGGCGCCGGCGTGGTGCTGAACGGCCGCGATGCCGCCAGGATCGGCGGCGCCGTCGAAAAGCTGCGCGATGCCGGCTTCAAGGCGCACGCCTCGACCTTCGATGTCACCGATTTTCAAGCGGTCAACGCGGACATCGCCCGCATCGAAGCCGAGATCGGCGCCATCGATATCCTCATCAACAATGCCGGCGTGCAGTTCCGCGCCCCGCTCGAAGACTTTCCCGAGGAGCAATGGGAGCGGCTGTTCAAGACCAATGTCTCAGGCGCCTTCCATGCCGGCAAGGCGGTTGCCCGCCACATGATCGCGCGCGGCATGGGCAAGATCATCAACATTGGCTCGGTGCAGAGCGAACTGGCCCGGCCGAACATCGCGCCGTACACCGCAACCAAGGGCGCGATCAGGAATCTGACCAGGGGTATGTGCACCGACTGGGCAAAACACGGCCTGCAGATCAACGCGATCGCGCCCGGCTACTTCCGCACCGAAATGAACCAGGCGCTGGTCGACAATCCCGAATTTTCCGCCTGGCTGGAGAAGCGCACGCCGGCCGGGCGCTGGGGCAATGTCGACGAACTGATCGGCGCCGCTGTGTTCCTCGCCTCCGACGCATCGTCCTTCGTCAACGGCCACACGCTCTATGTCGACGGCGGCATGACGGCTTCGGTTTGAGGCACCGACGCCGGCGCGGCCATCCACCGTTGTTCGGTTCACTGCCTATCGCTCAGTCTGAAAATCCACCGGCATCGGCCGTCATCCACCCTCGCCACAGGCCCACGTCTTGACGCGGCCCCGAACTCAGCCGCACAATCCGCCCCGCAGGCGAAGGGAGGCCAGTCGTCTGCGGGAGGAATACCCATGACGGAAGCGATCAGGCTCTACTGGGGCCGGTTCGGACATGTTTCTGTCCTGAATGTCGCAAGCGACTTCGTCACCCATGCCCACGTCGAAGCACATTTGATCATCTGGCTTGAAGGCACTGCCGGCGAGATGACCATCGGCCGCGAGACGGTACGGCTTGGCCCGCGCACCGCCGCCGGCATCAACTCCTTTCAGCCACACAGCCATGTCCTGTCGCGAAACGGCACGCCGGGCCTGTTCCTCGCCTTCTACATCGATCCCGACTGGGCGCGGCGGCGCCGCGACCTGCCTTCGTCCGCACCGCTGTTCTCGCAGGCCGCAATCACGCTGGAACCCTGGCTGCACCAGGCCGCCGCCAGTCTGCTCGATCACCTCATCGACAATGAAAGCGTCGACGATGTCGCCAATTACGAGATCGAGCGTTTCATCGACAGCGTCCTCGATGCCGCGGACGCTTCGGCGCCCCAGGAAGCGCGCGTCCGCATAAACACCATGCAGGATTTCCGCGTCCGCAAGGCAATCCAGCTGATGAGAGCCAATGTCTGCGAGCGCATCTGCTTCGACGACGTGGCGCGTGCCGTCGGCCTGTYGCGGCCGCACTTCTTCGCCCTGTTCAAGGAACAGACCAATCTGACACCCAATGTCTACTGGAACACGCTGCGCATGGAGGAAGCGGTGCGGCAATTGCAGTGGTCGCAGGAACCGCTGATTTCGGTCGCCTGCAATCTCGGCTTCACCACGCAGGGCAATTTCTCGCGCTTCTTCCGCGACCATGTCGGCGTGCCGCCGACGCTCTACCGCGAAGCGGCGCGGATGATCGCCTGAGCCAACCGGCCGCTTTTTCAGGCTCCCACCCTTTTTCAGACTCCTTGATACGGGCTCAAGACGCATTGATAAGCGTCTTTGACTTGGCCGCCCTACCCTTGCCCAACTGCCGCATCTGCAAGGGGACATCCATATGGCGAACGTCACCATCTCAAGCGTCATAGACGCACCGGTCGAACAGGTCTGGGCGCGCATTCGCGACTTCAACGGCCTGCCAGGCTGGCACCCGCGAATGGTGGAAAGCCATATCGAGGACGGCAAGGACGCCTCGACGATCGGCTGCGTGCGCAATTTCCAGCTCGCCAGTGGCGCCCGCATTCGCGAAAAGCTGCTCGACTTCTCCGACAACAATTTCCTCGTCAGCTACTCGATCCTGGAGACACCGCAGCCGCTCACCAACCACAAGGCGACGCTGCAGTTGCGACGCGTGACCGATGGCGACCGAACCTATGCCGAATGGACCGCCAGCTTCGACGCGGCGCCCGAGGAAGCCGGCAAGCTGGCCGAGGGCATGGGCGCCAACGTCTTCCAGGGCGGCTTCAATGCCCTGAAGAGCCATTTCGCCGGCCAGAGCTGAGGGAGCCCGGCTATGGCGCTAGCACTGCAGACTTTTGCGACGGTGAAGGAGGCCAACGCGGCGCTGAAATCCCAGGGCAGCCGCTATCTCGGAGGCGGCACGCTGGTCGTGCGCGCCGCCAATGAAGGCGATGTTTCGGTCTCCAGCCTGATCCGTTCGACCGAGCCGTCGCTTTCATCAATTGCCGTCACTGACAGCAAGGTCCGCATCGGCGCTTCGGTGACCATGGCGGCGGTCGCCCGTCATCCGGATCTCGGTTTCCTTGCCAAGGCCGCACGCGCCGTCGGCGGCCCGGCGGTCCGCAACATGGCGACCGTTGGCGGCAATCTGTTCGCACCGGCGCCTTATGGCGACTTCGCCGTTGCCCTGCTGGCGCTCGATGCCACGATTGGCACCGATGACGGCGAAACGCCGATCGAAACCTTCCTGGCAGGGCGCGACAGCAACCGCGCTATCGTCACTTCGGTCGCTTTCGCGCTTCCGAAGGCAGACGGCTTTCGCTTCCTGAAAGTGTCGCGGGTCAAGCCAAAGGGCGTCTCGGTGCTCAGCATCGCCGCCGTACTTGAACTGGCCGGCGACGGTGCCGTGTCCTCGGCGCGGATCGCGCTCGGCTGCATGGCAAACCGGCCGATGCGCGCCAAGGCCGCGGAAAAAGCACTGATCGGCCAAAGCCTGACCAAGGACGGCATCGCCCCGGCGCTCGCTGCGGGCAACAAAGGCACCTCGCCCGCCACCGATCCGATCGCCAGCGCCTGGTATCGCAACGAAGTGCTGCCGGTCCATCTCGGCCGGCTGCTGCTGACCTGAAACACCCGTTGGGGGGCGCGCGTCTGTCCGATCAATCGGGCAGGCGCGCAAGGAGGAAACATGGCAAAGGTCCCGGTCCAGTTCACGCTCAACGGCTCTGAAAAGGCCGAATTCATCGACAGCGGCACGACGCTGCTCCACGCACTGCGCGACAAGATCGGCGACACCTCGCCGAAAGGCGGTTGCCATCAAGGCACCTGCGGCGCCTGTTCGGTCATCATCGACGGCGAGCTCCGGCTGTCCTGCCTGACGCTGGCCGAGACGTGCAATGGTGCTGCCATCACGACGACATCGGGGCTTTCGGAAGGTGGCGTCCTGCACCCGCTGCAGCAC
>NZ_JBFULQ010000256.1:0-7697 GCF_054049815.1 Mesorhizobium sp. P5_C1
GATCATGAGCGCGCCTCCAGGAAGCCGCCATAGCGGTTGAGTCGTTCTTCCAGCCGCGTCTGCAAGGCCGACAGCACCGAGCTCATCGCCAGATAGAGGATCGCCGCCTCGACATAGAGGATCAGCGGCTCATAGGTTGTGGCGACGATGCGCTGCGCCGCCTGGAACATCTCCGGCACGGTGATGGCGGCGGCCAGCGACGTATCCTTGACCAGCGAGATGAAGGTGTTGGAGAGCGGCGGCACCGCGACCCGTCCGGCCTGCGGCAGTATGGTGCGCCGCATCGCCTGGCTCCAGGTCATGCCTATCGAGTAGGCGGCTTCCCACTGGCCCTTCGGCACCGAGCCTATTGCTGCGCGGATGATCTCCGACGTGTAGGCGCCGATGTTGAGCGTGAAGCCGATCAATGCGGCGGTGAAGGCGTCAAGCAGGATGCCGACCGACGGCAGGCCGTAGAAGATCAGGAACAGCTGCACCAGCAGCGGCGTGCCGCGGAATATCCAGACATAGAAGCGCACAAGCGCGACCAGCGGCTTCGGACCGAACAGCCGGGCAAGCGCTGCACCGAGTCCGACCGTCAAGCCGAGAACGAAGGACAGCAGTGTCAACGGCACGGTGAAGATCAGGGTCGCCCACAACAGCGAAGGCAGCGACTCCAGCATCAGTTGCAGCCAGTGCGGCACGTAAGACCCTCCAAATGGTCGAGGCGGCTTGATCAGAGCGCGAATGCGCTCGGCATATCACGACAAAAGCGGCGGACCGTCAAAGACGGCTCGCCGCTTGATATCTCATCAGCCGGAGACCGGCCTCACGCATGAATTACTTCGAAACGTCCTGGCCGAAATAGGTGTCGGCGATCTTCTTGTAGGTGCCGTCGGCCTTGATGTCGGCCAGCGCCTTGTTGATCGCCGCAACCAGTTCCGGATCGCCCTTGCGCACGATGACGCCGGAATAGTCGGCGTTTTCCTCTTGCGCGGCGATCTTCACATTGGCGTCGGGCTTGTGCTTCTTGAAGTCGAGGAACGACAGGCTGTCATTGATGGTGGCGTCGGCACGGCCGGTCAGAAGCAGCTGGATCGACTGGTCGAAGCCGTCGGTGCCGACGAGTTCGGCGCCGTTGGTCTCTGCGAGCTTGCCGAAATTCGAGGTCAGCGACTGCGCCGATTTCTTGCCCTTGAGATCAGCGAAGGTCTTGATGTCGGTGTTGTCGCCGCGCACGATCAGCACCGCCTTGGAGGCGATGTAGGGATCGGAGAAGTCATATTTGGCCTTGCGCGCGTCGGTGATGCCGACTTCGTTGATGACGGTATCATAGCGATTGGCGTCGAGACCGGCGATCAGCCCGTCCCACTTGCCTTCGAGGAACTCGGCCTTGACGCCGAGCTTGTCGGCAATGGCCTTGGCGATTTCGACGTCGAAGCCGACCAGCGCGCCCGAAGTGTCATGATAGGTGAACGGCGCATAGGTGCCTTCCGTACCGACCTTGATGACGCCCGCCTGCTTGATCTGGTCGAGATTGGCGCCGGCATGGCCCGACGTGACAGCCAGAGCCTGCAGTGTTCCGGYGATGATAAGCGACTTGAGCCATTTCATTTTTCTGTGATCCCGTCCTTGGCCGGCTGTCCGGCATGTTGTGAGGGTTGGAAACTGACAGATACAAGTCGAAAAAATAAGGAACAGGATTTCAAAAACAACCAACTTCTGAAATCAGATTCTCGAAATAGTGCTTTTTAGCCGCAATCGACAGGGTCGCCGATCATCGCCGAGATCCCTCAGGCAACATATCCAGCCGCCAACGGCTACGGAACCATTTTCCTGCATGGCACGTTCTGGATTTCTAGGGCACGACGCTGCGATTTCAACCCGGGCGCCCTGCCAAGTTTGCAAAGTCATCCGCATCGCCTGAGCCAGGGAGCGCCTCATGATGGAAGACACTGCAGGACGGATCATGGTCCGCGCGGCAATGAGGGCTCCCTACCTCGAACGTGAAGAAGAGCATCGGCTCGCTTTGCTCTGGAAACAAGACAACGACCAGAACGCGCTGCATAGCATCACGGTTGCGCATATGCGGCTGGTCATTTCCATGGCTTCCAAATTCCGCCACTACGGTCTGCCGCTCGGCGATCTGATCCAGGAAGGGCATGTCGGCCTGCTTGAAGCGGCCGCCCGCTTCGAGCCTGAACGCGAGGTGCGGTTTTCGACTTACGCGACGTGGTGGATCCGCGCCTCGATGCAGGACTACATCCTGCGCAACTGGTCGATCGTGCGCGGCGGCACCAGCTCGGCGCAGAAGGCACTTTTCTTCAACCTGCGCCGCTTGCGCGCGCGGCTGGCCAACGGCACCGAACCGCTGTCCAACGCAACGCTCTATCGCGAGGTATCGCAAGCGCTCGGCGTCTCCGAGGCCGACGTGGCGATGATGGATTCGCGGCTGTCGGCGCCCGACTCCTCGCTCAACATGCCGGTTGCCGATGACGGGGGTTCGAACGAGCGCATGGATTTCCTCGTCTCGGACGATCCTCTGCCCGACGAGGTCGTCGGCGACACGATCGATGTCGAGCGCCGCTCCGTGTGGTTGAAAGCGGCGCTCGCCGCCCTCAACGCCCGCGAGCTCCGGATCATCGAGGAACGCCGGTTGAGCGACGAAGGTGCAACGCTGGAAGCGCTTGGCGAGACGCTTGGCATCTCCAAGGAACGCGTCCGCCAGATCGAGGCGCGCGCCATGGAAAAGCTCAAGGTGGCGCTGGTGAAGCAGAATCCGGAATTTCTGGCGACTGCCGCCTGACTCGCGGCAGGCGTCTTACTTGTCGGTGACGATCTTGACCTTGTCGCCGGCCGAGACTGCGGCACCTGGCGACAGCGCATTCAGCACGCGGAACAGGTCGAGCTTGCGATCGACACCAACCATCTGGGCGGAAAGCGAACCCATCGTCTGGCCGGGTTGAACGGTGACGACGCGGATATGCAGCGGCTTCAGCGCCGCCTTTTCCGCGGCACTGAGGATACGGAACGATCCGCTCACCGAACGTGCCACCGCATCCAGCGAGGTGCTGGCCGACGGCGCTGCGGTCAGCAGCCGGTAGACTTGGCCGCCGGCGCGGATCACGGCAATATCGAACTGCCACCCCTCGGCGCCGGCATGCGCGGTCGCCGCCTCGTTGCCGTTGATCGTTTCCTGCTTGACGGTGCTGTCGTCCAGCCCAGCCACCCAGCCGCTGCGGATATAGTCGGTGAGCGCCCGGTTCTTGTCGATCGAAACACCGTCGAAACGGATTGCCATGTCACCAGGCCCGGTTGCCGTCACCGCCGCCGCCGAATTGTCGATGATGAAGCCCTGCGGCACCGAGAAGGACACGCCGAGGCCCGGATGCAGGAAGGTTTCGCCGCGCACATAGCCTTCCTCGGGCGTGTCGCCATAGAGCAGGCCGTCTATGCCGGCGAGGAAGGAATCGCGGTCGCGCGTGCCGAAGCCGGGCGCGCCGAACTGGCGGGCATGGCGCTGCGCCAGATCGATACGCTGCGGCGTGTTGGGGTGGGTGGCCAGGAAGTCGAGGCTGGCGTCGGTGGCGCCGCTGATCGAGCGGAAATCGGTATAGGCCGACATCGACTGCAGGAAGCGGCCGGCGGCGAAAGGATCGTACCCGGCTTCGCCGATCGACTTGATGCCGATGGCGTCAGCCTCCAGTTCCTGGTTGCGCGAGAATTGCGCCAGTCTCAGCTTGCCGCGGATCAAGGCCGCCTTGGCGGTCGGGCTGTCGCCGAGCACATCCGAAACCACCTTGGTCGCCAGGCCTTCCTCGGCTTCCAGCTGCTGGCGCTGCAAGCCATGGTTGGCGGTGACGTGGCCCATCTCATGCGCGATGACGGCGGCAAGCTCGGCCGAATCATTGGCCAGCGCCAGCAGACCGCGCGTGATGTAGAGATAACCGCCCGGCAGCGCGAAGGCGTTGACGTTGGGCGAATTCAAAATGGTGATGCGATAGGTCTGCGTCGGATTGGCCGACACGACGGTCAGATTGCCGACCACCTTGGCGACCATGCGCTCGAGCTTGGGATCGGAATATTCGCCACCATAGGTGGCCAGGATGCGCGGATGCTGCGCCTTGGCCAGTTCGGCGAGCTTGCTGTTGGCAGCGACATTGTCGACAGTGATCGGCCTGTCGGAAGGCTGGAAGCCGGATTCCTGAACCTCGGGAGGCGTGAACATCTGGCAGCTCGCCAGCGCCACGGCAAAGCCGGCCAACGCAAGAAAGCGCGCCAGCGGATTCATTCGTAGTTTGTCAACGCCGATCGCCAGAACGGCTTCCTTTCGGGTCCCGGCGCATGACCACGAAAATCGGGGGCGATCTTCGGAAAATGTCATGCGCTATCTCAAACTGCTGCAGCATCCGTCGCGCGTCCCCTCGGGGGCGAGCGGCGGATGCTGCAGGCAAATCACGGCCTGTGCCGGACCAGTAGGGCGGACCTAGCCACACTCCTCCAGCCATGGCAAGCAAGCGCCGCATCGCCTGGAGCCGGTTTGACCGTAAATTATGTCCGCTTCCGGGCAACATCTCGTGATACGGCATCCCCGGCACCCGTGCCGATATAGCGCCGGAACACTTCCGGGCCAGCCCCGGTGAAGAATTCGTCCGCCTTGCCGGTTGCCGCGACAACGCCATTGTCCAGAAACACCACGTGCTCGCCGATTCGGCGGGCATCCTCCGGCTGGTGGGTGACGAACAGCACCGTCATGCCTCGTTCGGCATGCACCGCGGCGACCAGATCCAGCATGTCGTCGCGCAGCGCCGGTCCGAGCGAGGCGAAGGGTTCGTCGAGCAGGAGCACTGGCCGGTCGCGCACCAGGACCCGGGCCAGGGCGACGCGCTGGCGCTCGCCGCCGGAGAGTTCTCGCGGCAGGCGCTTTTCCTTGCCGGCAAGGCCGGTGCGTTCGAGCGCCTCGGCGATCGCGTCGCGGTCCGCTTCGATCAGCAGCAAGGATGGCGAGCGGCCGAGCCCGACATTCTGCTCCACTGAGAGATGCGCAAAGAGATTGTTTTCCTGGAACACCATCGACACCGGCCGCGCTGATGGCGGCTCAGCGCTGACATCGGCCCCGCCGATCAGCACGCGGCCCGACTGCGGCGCCTCGAAGCCCGCCACTAGGTTGAGCAGCGTCGACTTGCCAGAACCGCTCGGCCCCATGATGGCGGTGATTTTCGCCGCGGCGAAATCGACATCGAAAGCGAGCGACGCCTCGCCATAGCTGAACGACACCTGGTCCAGCCGCACCGGGGCGCCCTTTTCAGACCTGCTGGCCAACCCGTCAGGCATTCCGGTCCTTCTCCGTTCCCAGCCAGTGCGCCGCCATGATCAACGCGAGGCAGACCAGGCCGAGCAGCAACGCCAAGCCGGCTGCGTCCTGCGTGCGGTAGCTGCCCATGCGCGCCAACAGAAGGTAAGGCAAGGTCTGCACGGAATCACTGCCGAACAGCGCGATGACGCCGAGATCGCCGAGCGACAGCGCCATGGCGAAAGCAAAGGCGGTGGCGAGCGGCCGCCGCAGCGACGGCCAGTCGACCAGCATCAACCGGTTCCAACCCGTGATACCGAGCTGAGCACAGAGCCGTTCGTGACGCTCGCTCGCCGCATCATAGGCGGGACGAACAGCGCGCAGCGCGAACGGCATTGCCATCACCGCGTTGACGGTGACGACCATGACCGGGGCGATGGCAAAGACATCGCCGACATGGCGCAGCAACAGGAACCAGCCGGCGCCGACGACGATCGGCGGCACGACGAGGACAAAACCGGCGCCGGTATCGGCGGCGTGTTCGAGCGTCGTCTTTGCGCCGGAGCGGCGGTTCAGCGCCAGCGCCCGGCGCGCCATGGTCAGCGCCAGCGACAGCGTCACGGAAAGCAGTGCCGACAGGAAGGCGAGCACCGCGCTGGTCAGCGTCGCCTGCCGCACGACGGCCTCGCCGGCAAGCCGGCCGAGATCGGCGCCAAGCCCGGCCATCACAGTGGCCGCCATCGGTCCGACGACAAACAGCAGCGCGAACACGATGAGCACGACGTTCAGCAAGGTTTCTGTCCCATTGACGGAGAGGTAGCGGCGTGGCGCCACCGGCAGATTGGTGTCGCCGACCACATTGGCGCCAAGCCGCGTCAGCGCCAGCACGACGACAAACGTCAAGGCGATCTGCAGCAAGGTCAGCGTGACGGCCCGCGCGGGATCGAAATCGAAGCGCAGCGCCTGGTAGATGCCGACCTCCAGCGTCGTCGCGGCCGGCCCGCCGCCGAGCGTCAGCACGATCGTGAAGGATGTGATGCAGAGCATGAACACAAGCCCGGCGACACCCGGCAACGCCGCACGCAGCGTTGGCCATTCGATCAGCCGGAACGCCGGCCGCGCGCCCATGCCGAGCTGGCTGGCCAACCGCCACTGATCGGCGGGAATGGTCTGCAATGCCTCGAGGAACAGCCGCACGCTGAGCGGCAGGTTGAAGAAGACATGCGCGACGAGGATGCCCGACAGGCCATAGATGCCCGGCCAGCTCCCACCGCCGATCACCGCGAACACGCCGGCGAAATAGCCGGCACGGCCATAAAGCGCGAGAATGCCGAGTGCCGCGACGATGGCCGGCAGCGCCAACGGTACGGCGAACAGCTGCAGGATGAAGTCGCGGCCACGGAAGCGTGGATGCCGCGACAGCGCGCGCGCCACCAACAGCGCCGGCCCGACCGAAAGCAGCGTCGAGAGTGCCGCTTGCCACAGGGTGAAGCGAACGACGCGCAGCAGATAAGGATCGAAAGCCGCCCAGGCGCCGGAGAAGTCGTGAGCGCCTTCGAAAAGCAGCCCGGCAAACGCGCCGCCGATCAGCAGCGCGATGGCGCCGAGCGCGGTGATGCCGGCGGTGATGCGGGGGTCAGTTGGATGGCGCGTGGGCATGTCGCGCTACCCAACGCTGTCATGGGTGTCAATTGATTGAAATGCTTGGCTAAGGTCTAGTTCCCGCCCACCCCCCTCTGTCCTACCGGACATCTCCCCCGCAAGGGGGGAGATTGCTCGTTTCGCCACCCAGGCCAATTTCCAAAATGGCAGGAATGAGCGAGGCGACAGAACTGCCGATCTCCCTCCTTGCGAGGGAGATGGCCGGCAGGCCAGAGGGGGGTGACTTGGCACAAACATCTGGCGAAGCTTGAATCCTACTTGCTCATCGCCGCCAGCCATTCATCGACCCAGGCCTTGCGGTTGGCGGCGACCTCCTCGGGGCTGAACAGCAAGGTCTTGGTCGGCTTGACCAGTTTGTCGAAGGCCGGGTTGAGCGGCTTGTCGGTCTTGCCGGCCGGGAACATCCAGTTGGTCTCGGGGATGGCATCCTGGAATTTCGGCCCGGTCATGAAGGCCAGGAACTTTTCCGCCAGCGGGTTTTTCGCCCCTGTCGTGGTGATGCCGGCAACCTCGATCTGCAGATATTCGCCCTCTTCGAACGACGCTGCCTGGTAGCGCTCGGTGTTCTCGGCGACCATGTGATAGGCCGGCGACGTCGTGTAGGACAGCACCATCGGCGCCTCGCCCTTGGTGAACAGGCCATAGGCCTCGCTCCAGCCCGGCGTCACGGTAAGCACCTTCGACTTGAGCTTGGCCCAAGCTTCCGGCGCCTTGTCGCCATAGACCGACTTGACCCACAACAGCAGGCCGAGACCCGGGTTCG
>NZ_JBFULQ010000257.1:0-7681 GCF_054049815.1 Mesorhizobium sp. P5_C1
GCGCCAAAGCCCGTGGCATTGGCGACGATGTCGCCAAAACCCAACGCAAGTCCGGCCAGAATGACGGCGTAGCCCAGCGCCGTGTTCAACAGACCGACGACGCCAAATCGCAGCATCCTCGGATAGTCAAACGGCAGGTTTGACCGCATGCGCAAAATATTGGGCTCCGACAGGAATCTTGGTGAGGAAACGCTCGAACGGCCTCAGCCGCGCAAGCAGCCGAGGAAAGAAGATCCGGTAGATGATCCGGGTGTTGGCAAGACCCGCCTCGGCCATGCGCCTGCGCATCTCGTGCGAATTGATCAAAACCGCGTTCTCGTCGAAAGCGCAATTTCTCACCGCGTGCGTGGTCAGCGGGTTCCACGGATTGTGCTCGAAAACAAAGAAGCTGCCGCCACCGGCCAGCACCCTGCCAATCTCCGCGAGCAGTCCGACCTGGAGGTCCTCGGGAATGTGGTGGAAGACGCAGGCCGCGAAAGCCAGGTCGAAGCTGCCGTCGGCAAAGGGAATTGTCTCGCCGTCGAAATGCGTGAAGGCGGCCTGGCCGGGGAAGCGCTTGCTGGCGATGTCGAGCGATTCCCGCGAAGGATCGAGCAAGGTGATCTCGCTGTCCGGAAAAGCGTTGCGCATATGGCCGAGCGAGTTGCCGACACCGGCGCCGAAGTCGAGTATCCGTCGCGGTTTTACGCCGGCCCGCCGCAGCGTCGCGGCGATGTCGTCGATCTTGTACTTGGCGAAGAAGTCCGGGGTTTCGCCGCTCAGCCTTATGCTGGCGGCATGCTGTTCCTGGTACTCTCGTGCAAACTGGTCGAACTCCGCCTCAAGCACGTGCGGCCCTCTTTGCCATCTCCTGCAGGCGGTGGACGGGCAGATCCTTGTCCTCGACTGCCTGGCTGCGCGAAACGATCTCGTTGACGAAGTAAAGCGGCCGCCGCTTTGTCTCCATGTACATGCGCCCGAGATACTCGCCGAAGATACCAAGCACCATCAGCTGGACGCTGCCAAGAATCAGCACGATCGCGGCAAGGCTGGTCCAGCCGGGCAACACGTTTCCGACCGACCATTCGACCAGGGTGTAGCCGAGCACGACCAGGCCCAGAAGCCCGAACAACATTCCAAGTAGCGAGGCGAACCGCAAGGGTGCGATGGAGAAGCTGGTCATCGCGTCGACCGCCAGAAGAACCATCTTCTTCAGGGGATAGTGGGTGGTGCCGGCAAAGCGCCGATGCCGTTCATAGGGGAAGGCCACCTGCTTCAGCCCGATCCAGCTCACCATGCCGCGAATGAACCTGTAGCGTTCGGGCATCGCGTTCAGATGGTCGAGCGCGCGGCGGCTCATCAGCCGGAAATCCCCTGAATTCGAAGCGATCTCGACATCGACCATGCGGCGCAGCAAGCGATAGAACATCGAGGCGGAGGCGAGCTTGAACCAGCTTTCCCCGTCGCGGCTCTGCCGTTGGCCGTAAACGACATCGAAGCCTTCATTCATCTTCGCCATCATCGCGCCGAGCAGTTCAGGCGGATCCTGCAGGTCGGCATCGAGAATGAGAATGCGCTGGCCGCGACAGAATTCGAGCCCCGCGCTCAACGCGATCTGGTGGCCGTAGTTGCGGGCAAGGTCGATGGCGACGACATGGTCGTCCTTTTCCGCCAATTGGAAAATGGCCTCGCGTGTACCGTCGGTCGCGCCGTCGATTACAAGCACGATCTCATAGGAGGATCCCTGTTCCAGGCATGCGGCCGTCACCCGTCGATGAAGTTCGGCCACCCCGTCCAGTTCATTGTAGCATGGGACGACCACCGACAGCATGACGGCGCGTCGCGCGGTGTTTTTCTCCATTTCCACCAAAAGCCTTGCTCCCGCTATTCGATTGGGAATAGCGGCAATTGGTTAGAAAACAGATAAGCCAGCGGGTCGGTCGCGGCCATTGGCCGGTCGCCTTTTTCCGCCGCCGGCGGCCACGGTCACGACCGAACCGGCAGTTCCATGCGGATGCGCGCGCCGCGCCAGGACCCGGCCAATATCCGGATTGTGCCGTCATGCAGAAGCGCGATCTGGCAGGCAAGGTTCGACCTTGGTCGAGAGGCCACCGGCTAAACCCTGCTCGATACCGGCGCCGAAGAGATAGCCGAGTTTCCATCCGTCGCTGCTGCTGACCTTGTCGCCCTTGTCGAATTTGGTCAGCGCAACGCTCCCGGTTTCGAACAGCAGCGTCTGGTCGATGCTCACGCCGGCTTTGGCCTTGGCGGCACCGCGCCACTTTTCCTTGACCTTGCCGCCCTCGACGTCGTGCTCGGCGCCGCCCAGGTAGGAGCCTTCGATCTCGGCCCCCAGGACTCCCGAGCCTAGCTGCTGATTGTAGCCGGCCTGGATACCGCCGCTGAGGCCGTTTCTGCCGGCAAACGGGTTCGGCATCCCAGTGAATGCCGTGTCGCCATGTACGCCGACATAGGCGCCGCTCCACTGAAAGGCGGGAGGATCGTTGTAGGCAGGCGCGAGATCGGCAGCCATTGCCGAGCCGTTCAGGCACATGGCAAGCGCACTTGCCGTCAGCAGCATCATTGCTTGGGGGGACATTGCATTACTCCAACACGCACGCGCATCCGAAGATACGCAGGTTGATCTCTTGGGAGCCTGAC
The DNA here is from genome assembly GCF_054049815.1 of Mesorhizobium sp. P5_C1. Classification (NCBI taxonomy): domain Bacteria; kingdom Pseudomonadati; phylum Pseudomonadota; class Alphaproteobacteria; order Hyphomicrobiales; family Phyllobacteriaceae; genus Mesorhizobium; species Mesorhizobium sp. P5_C1. The sequence goes on from NZ_JBFULQ010000257.1 coordinate 2,641, forward strand.
CATTGGGGCGGTCGCGCTCCCGCTCACTTGTCTCGCCGGGAACGGTCGCGCTGGTCACGGAAACTGACACAAGGCAGTCGTGGTGGGTGACCGGATCTTTTCGCGCAACCTCTGCCTGAAAGACGTGGGTTATCTCGCAGTCGAAAATTGCACGCACATTGCGAGAAATCGAAAAATGAAGATTTTTCGCTTTATTTTCAACAAATTAGATAGGTGCTGTTTACCGATTCTTAGCAAATCGGCATGGGCTCGATCAGTATCATTCGCACGACAGGGCCGCGCTCTGTCTCGCCCAAGGCCTAGGCTATCCAGGCAAACCTGTCGGCTTGAAGCCAGGAAGCCAAGTGCGTATGTCTGGGCCGACGCCCTCGAGTCTGGGCACCTCAATCGGGAGACGGGCCTTGTCCGCATTGACGCGCTTTCTCGGCGACTCGCCGCTCAGGGTGATCCTGAAGCTGCTGGTGGTGTCGTTCCTCGTCGGCCTGGTCATGAATGCCTTCGGCTGGTCGCCGATGGACGTGTTCTATGGCATCCGGAAGTTCTTCACCGATCTCTGGAATCTCGGCTTCCACGCCATCGATCGCTTTCTCGGCTACATCTTGCTGGGTGCGGCGATCGTCGTCCCGGCCTTCATCCTGATCAGGATCGCCAGCTACCGGAAGTAGAGCATGATCCCGAAAAGTGGGAACCGGTTTTCGGGCAAGATCATGCGTAAAAGGATTATCTGATATAGCTTGACGCCACCTCGAACAGGATGGCGTGGCGAGCGGCGAGCGTTGCCACATCGGTTGAATAACCGCCACCGATGACGCCGCAGACGGGAATGCCCAGCGTGCGAAAATGGCGGATCACCATGTCGTCGCGAGCGCGCAAGCCGTCATCCGATAGCGACAGCCGTCCAAGCCTGTCCTCGGCATGGACGTCGACGCCGGCATTGTAGAAGACGATGTCCCAATGCGCTTGGGCCGACAGTTCCGGCAGAATGGCGGCGAGCCTTTCGATATAGGCAGCGTCACCTGTGCCGTCGGGCAGCGCGACATCGAGGTCGGAGGCGATCTTGCGCGCGGGGTAGTTGCGGTCGCCATGCATGGAAAAGCTGAACACGCGCGGATCGCCCGCGAGAATGTCGGCCGTCCCGTCGCCCTGATGTACGTCGAGGTCGACGACCAGGATGTTTTGTGCGGCGCCCTCGGCAAGCAGGACCAGCGCGGCGACAGCGACATCGTTGAAGGTGCAGAAGCCGGCGCCTTGCGCGCGCCGCGCATGATGGCTGCCGCCGGCGGTGTTGCAGGCGATGCCGTGGCGCAAGGCGAGCCGCGCCGCCAGCACCGTGCCGCCGGTTGCAAGCTGTGCGCGCAAGGAGACGCGTGGGCCAACCGGAAAACCGATTTCGCGCTCGATTTTTTCAGGCACCGAGCAGCTGATGACCTGGTCGACATACTCCGCCGCATGGGCAAGTTTCAGCCATGATGCCGGCGCCGGTTCGGCGATGTTGAGCGCGTCGGGCCCGGCCAGACCGCGTGCGCGCAAGGCGTCCATCAGCAGCGGATATTTGCTCATCGGAAAGCGATGGTTGACGGCGAAGCCGGCGTCGTAGTCGGGATGGTGGACGATCTGCAGGGGCATGAACTGGGTCCGGCGGGCTCGCGCCAGAAAGGGGATTCGGTTGGCCGTCACGGGATGGGTGATTGCGCGATGCCGGCAAAATGGGGCACACCGGCTGTTCGATCAAGCCGCAATCAGCAAGGCAGCAATCCTTTGGACAAGGGTGCAATCCCAGCCGACGCCAGGTCCTTTGTCGTCACCAACCGGTCCGTGCTCGCAATCGCGGTGCCGATGACGCTTGCCTATCTGACGACACCGATGCTCGGCCTGGTCGACACGGCTGTCGTCGGCCAGTTCGGCGACGCCGCCTTGCTCGGCGGCCTGGCGGCAGGCGCACTTGTTTTCGACGTCGTCTTCACCACCTTCAATTTCCTGCGCTCGGGTACCACCGGCCTCGTCGCCCAGGCCTTCGGGCGCGGCGACGAACTGGAGGAACAGGCGGTGTTCTGGCGCGCCGTGCTGATCGCGGTTGTCGCCGGCATCGTGCTCGCCGCACTTGCGCCGCTGGTTGCCATCGCCGGGCAAAAGTTCATGGGCGCCGAACCGCGCGTCAGCGAGGCAATGGCCGTCTATATCCACATCAGGATGCTCGCAGCCCCCTTCTCGCTGATCAACTATGCCATCCTCGGCTATGTCCTGGGGCGCGGCGAGGGCGGGCTAGGGCTGATGCTGCAATTGGTGCTGAACGGCATCAACATCGCGCTCTGCTTCCTGCTTGGATTGAAGCTTGGCTGGGGCGTGGCAGGGGTCGCCTGGGCTACCGTCGCCGGTGAGTTCCTTGCCATGCTGCTCGGCCTGGCGATCGTGGTCCTCCGGTTCCGGGCGGCGCCGTCCTTGCCACGCCACCGTCTGCTCGACATGGCTGCCTTCCTGCGCATGCTGTCGCTCAACCGCGACATCATGATCCGTTCGTTCTCGCTGCTGGCCGCCTTCGCACTGTTCACCCGCCAGGGTGCGCAGTTCGGCACGGTGACGCTGGCCGCCAACGCCGTCCTGATGAATTTCTTTCTCGTTGCCGGTTATTTCCTCGATGGCTTTGCCACCGCCGCCGAACAACTGGCCGGCCGTGCCGTCGGCGCGCGTGCGGCAACACCGTTCCGGCAGGCAGTGCGGCTCACCTTGTTTTGGGGGTTCGGGCTGGCGGGTGCGGCGACCCTGTTGCTGCTGCTGGCCGGCGCCAATCTGGTCGCTCTCGTGACGACGGCGGTGGAGGTCCGTTCAGTGGCCGATATCTACCTGCCATGGGCAGCGTTCACCGCGTTGAGCGGCGTGCTGGCATTCCAGATGGATGGCGTCTTCATCGGCGCGACCTGGTCGCGTGACATGCGCAACATGATGCTGCTGTCGTTCCTGGTCTTTGTAGTCGCGTTGCTCACCTTGGCGCCTGCCTTTGGCAACCATGGCCTGTGGGCGGCGTTGCACGTCTTCTTGCTGGCGCGGGGCTTCAGCCTGCTGACGATTTTGCGGCTGCGACTGCGGACGGCGTTCAGCTGAGCGGTTTCGACGCCCATTGATCGAGATGGCTGTCGCGCAAATCGCGAATGGATCTGAGGCGCCCCGTTTCGGCAAAGCGTGCCATCCCGGCGACGATCCGGCCCGGCAGTGCGGGGCCGGCATAGATCATGCTGGTGTAGAGCTGAACGAGATCGGCGCCGGCTCGGATCTTTTCCAGCGCCGCGTCGGTCGAATCGACGCCGCCGACGCCGATGATGGCAAGCTCTGGCCCGAGCAGTTTGCGCATCCTGGCCAGCACGATGGTCGAGCGTTCGAACAGTGGTCTGCCGGAGAGCCCGCCTGTCTCGCGCGCGGCGTCGCCACTGCGCAGCCCTGGCCGGGAGATGGTGGTGTTGGAGACGATGACACCGTCGATCCGCTTCTCGGTGACCTCGGCGGCGATGTCTTCCAGCTCGGCCTCGACCAGGTCCGGCGCGATCTTGAGGAAGACTGGCGGCTGCGCCGTTGCGGCGGCGCGCGCGGCCATGACGCGTGACAAAAGCTCGCCGAGCTGCTCGCGCGCCTGCATGTTGCGCAGCCCCGGCGTGTTGGGCGAGGAGATGTTGACCGTCAGATAATTGGCATAGGGCGCAAAGCGGGTAACGCCGCGCTCATAGTCGCCGATGCGGTCGGCGCTGTCCTTGTTGGCGCCGATATTCACGCCAACGATGCCGGGACGCCCCTTGCGGGCGGTGAGGCGCTTTTCGGCGGCCGCGTGGCCTTCATTGTTGAAGCCCAGCCGGTTGATCACCGCCTCATCCGCCGTCAGCCGGAAGATGCGCGGTTTCGGGTTGCCGGCCTGCGGCAGCGGCGTGACCGTGCCGACCTCGGCAAAGCCGAAGCCGAGCCCAAGCAGCGCATCGGGCACCTCGGCGTTCTTGTCATAGCCGGCCGCCATGCCGAGCGGGTTGGGGAAATCGAGGCCGCAGACCGTCACCTTCAGCCGCGCATCGCGCGTTGTCCGCGCGCCGACAGGCAGGCCGCATCGCAGCGCTGCGATCGACATGCCATGAGCGGTTTCCGGATCGAATGTGAACAGCAGCTTCTGGCCGAGCCTGTCGAGCACGCTCATTCGGCCTCCAGTGCCGGGAACTGGTGGGTACCGTCGGCGCCAAGCGGCAGCGGTCGGACCCAAAGGACGGCTTTCAGGTCCAGCACGCCATAGAGATGCGGAAACGGCGCGCCGCCGCGCGAGACCTCGTATTTCAGCGCGGCGCCCAGACGCGAGCCGTCGATGGCGACCAGCAGGAGGCCGGTCTGGCCGGCAAAATGCTTCGCCGCGGTTTCCCTGACCTGCCCTGCCGTGGAGAAATGGATGAAGCCGTCGGCGACATCGATCTGCGCGCCGGTGAAGCGGCCATTGGCTTCGGCCTCGCGCCAAGGCCCTTCCGGGGTTATCTTGTAGATAAACTGAGACATGGTTGCGCTATAGTCCGAACCAGCCACGCGGGAAAGACCACGCCAAGGGTCTTCCCCAATTCCGGCGCAAACATGCGATAAATCAGGCTTTGGCCATGGAGGACAACATGCGTCTGCAGCACATCYTGATCCCCGCCGCGCTCGTTTCGCTGGTCGCGGCTTCAGCGTATTCGGAAGAAACCGATCGCTACCGGCTGGAAAAGTCTGATAACGGCTTTGTCCGCATGGATACGCAGACCGGTGCGATGTCGATCTGCGAGGAACGCTCCGGCCAGCTCGTCTGCAAGATGGCGGCTGACGAACGCGCCGCTTTCCAGGATGAGGTCGACCGCCTCCAGACCTCGATGAAGGCGATGGACGAGCGCGTTACCAAGCTCGAGAATTCGCTCTCCGCCCGCCTCGAATCGCAATTGCCGAGCGAGGAGGATTTCAACAAGACGATGAGCTACATGGAGCGTTTCCTGCGTGGTTTCATGGGCATCGTCAAGGATATGGACAAGGACAACGGCGCGCAGCTCAACTC
>NZ_JBFULQ010000258.1:0-7674 GCF_054049815.1 Mesorhizobium sp. P5_C1
TGCCTGGCTCGACTCCGGCATCTCCTACCATATGGGCGTCGACGGCATTTCAATGCTGTTCGTCATCCTGACGACATTCCTGATGCCGCTCTGCATCCTGGCCTCGTGGGAAGCGATCGAGAAGCGCGTCAAGGCCTACATGATCGCCTTCCTGCTGCTCGAAACGCTGATGATCGGCGTGTTCTGCGCGCTGGACATCGTGCTGTTCTACGTCTTCTTCGAGGCTGGCCTGATCCCGATGTTCATCATCATCGGCGTCTGGGGCGGCAAGCGGCGCGTCTATGCCTCGTTCAAGTTCTTCCTCTACACGCTGGCCGGCTCGGTGCTGATGCTGCTCGCCATCATGGCGATGTTCTATCAGTCCGGCACGACCGACATCCCGACGCTTTTGACGCACAATTTCCCGGCCAACATGCAGACCTGGTTGTGGCTCGCCTTCTTCGCCTCCTTCGCGGTGAAGATGCCGATGTGGCCGGTGCACACCTGGCTGCCTGACGCGCATGTCGAAGCGCCGACAGCGGGCTCGGTGATCCTGGCCGCAATCCTGCTCAAGATGGGCGGGTACGGCTTCCTGCGCTTCTCGCTGCCGATGTTCCCGCTGGCGTCGGAAATGTTCGCGCCGCTGGTGTTCACGCTGTCGGTCGTCGCCATCATCTACACCTCGCTGGTGGCGCTGATGCAGGAGGACATGAAGAAGCTGATCGCCTATTCCTCGGTCGCCCATATGGGCTTCGTGACCATGGGCATCTTCGCCATGAACCAGGAAGGCGTGCAGGGCGCGATCTTCCAGATGCTCAGCCACGGCCTTGTCTCGGGCGCGCTGTTCCTGTGCGTCGGCGTTATCTACGACCGCATGCACACGCGCGAGATCGACGCCTATGGCGGGCTGGTCAACAACATGCCGAAATACGCCACCGTGTTCATGGTCTTCACCATGGCCAATGTCGGCCTGCCCGGCACCAGCGGCTTCGTCGGCGAGTTCCTGACCATGCTCGGCGTCTTCCGGGTCAACACCTGGGTGGCGTTCTTCGCAGCCACCGGCGTCATCCTGTCGGCAGCCTATGCGCTGTGGCTCTATCGCCGGGTGATTTTCGGCGCGCTGACCAAGGACAGCCTGAAGGGCCTGCTCGATCTGTCGCCGCGCGAGAAGGTGATCATCTACCCGCTGGTCGTGCTGGTCATATTCTTCGGCGTCTATCCGGCGCCCGTCTTCGACGCGACGGCCCAATCGGTCAAGTCGCTCGTCACCAATGTCACTGCATCCATCGGCGCCGCGCAGACCGCGGCGGCGAATTAACCCAAGGGTTTTGCGAACCATGACGCCGGACCTTCTCTCCAGCCTGTCGCTGTCGACGCCAGAGCTGATCCTCGCCATCGGCGCGCTGGCGCTGCTGATGGTCGGCGCCTATTCGCGCGCCAACACCGCCAATACGGTGACCGGCCTCGCAGTCGCCGTGCTGGTGTTATCAGGCGCCTGGCTGGTCTTCCGCACGGGGCAGGGCAGCGCCTATGGCAATGCCTTCATCCAGGATTCCTTCGCCCACTTCATGAAGGTGCTGGCGCTGATCGGCTCGGCGGTGACGCTGGTGATGTCGATGCGCTTTGCCAAAGCGGAGCATTTCGACAAATTCGAATATCCGGTGCTGATCCTGCTTTGCACGCTCGGCATGATGCTGATGATCTCGGCCAACAGCATGATCGGGCTCTATCTCGGCCTCGAACTGCAATCGCTGGCGATCTACGTGCTGGCGGCGATCAACCGTGACAATCTGCGTTCGACCGAGGCCGGCCTGAAGTATTTCGTCCTCGGCGCACTGTCGTCGGGCATGCTCCTCTATGGCATCAGCCTGGTCTACGGCTACACCGGCAACACCGGCTTCCAGGAGATCGCCACGGCGTTGGGCAGCGGCGAGCGCCAGCTTGGCCTGGTTTTCGGTCTGGTCTTCGTGTTGGCCGGCCTTGCCTTCAAGATCTCGGCGGTGCCGTTCCACATGTGGACGCCCGACGTCTATGAAGGCGCGCCGACGCCGGTGACGGCCTTCCTGGCGGCCGCTCCCAAGATGGCGGCGATGGCGCTGATGGTGCGCGTCACCATGGGCGCGTTCAAGCCGATCGCCTCGGACTGGCAGCAGATCATCGTCTTCATCTCGATCGCCTCGATGGCGCTCGGCGCCTTCGCGGCGATCGGCCAGACCAACATCAAGCGACTGATGGCCTATTCCTCGATCGGCCACATGGGCTACGCGCTGGTCGGCCTTGCCGCCAACAGCCAGGCGGGCGTGCGTGGCGTCGCCATCTACATGCTGATCTACCTGGTGATGACGCTCGGCACCTTCGCCTTCATCCTCGCCATGCGGCGCAAGGAAGGCAATGTCGAGTTGATCAGCGACCTGGCCGGTCTGTCGTCGACCAACCCGATCATGGCGACGATCCTGACCATCCTGATGTTCTCGCTGGCCGGCATTCCGCCGCTCGCCGGCTTCTGGGGGAAATGGTACGTCTTCCTCGCCGCCATCAACGCCAACCTCTACGCGCTGGCGATCATCGGCGTGCTGGCCTCGGTGGTGGGTGCTTATTATTATCTGCGCATCATCAAGATCATGTGGTTCGATGAGCCGGTTGGCGGCTTTGTGCCGATGGCGAGTGAACTGCGCCTGGTGCTCGGCGTCAGTGGCGCCTTCGTGCTGTTCTACGTGCTGATCGGCGGGCCGATCGGCACCTATGCCGAAGCCGCTGCCAAGACATTTTTCTAAACGGCATGGCGTTTCGGCTGGCTCCTACCTCGGCGTCGGAAGGGTTCCGGCTCGAGGCACATGACAGCGTCGGCTCCACCAATGCGCTGGCGCTGGACCATGCCCGGGCGGGCGACCCCGGCAGATTGTGGGTCGTTTCCAAGAAGCAGGAAAGCGGGCGCGGGCGGCGCGGCCGTGTCTGGGCGACGCCGGAAGGCAACCTCGCGGCGACGCTGCTTGTCATCACCACTGCCGAGCTTCGTCTTGCCGCGACGCTGGGCTTCGTCGCCGGGCTGGCGCTGGCCGATGCGCTCGACGCGGTCGTGCCGAAGGGCCGGATCGCCATAGGCCTCGACGGCGCAAGTGCGGGCAAAAACCGGTTCGAGCTGAAATGGCCGAACGACGTGCTTGCCGCCGGCGCCAAGCTGGCCGGCATCCTGCTGGAATCGGCGATCCTGGACGGCGGCCGTTTCGCCGTGGCTGTCGGCATCGGCGTCAATGTTGTGGCTTATCCCGAAGATTTGCCCTATCCGGCAACTTCATTGCGCGCGCTGGGCGCGACATGCGATGCGGAAACATTGTTTCTGGCGCTGTCGGATGCCTGGAGCGAGAATGCCCGGTTGTGGGATGAGGGGCGCGGACTTGCCGCCGTCAGGCAACGCTGGCTGGCACGGGCGGCGGGGCTTGGCGGCGAGGTTGCTGTCAGAATTGACGGCAATGTGGTGCGTGGCGTGTTTGAAACCATTGACGAGGACTGCCGTTTCGTGATCCGCGACGATCAAGGTTCTATTCTGACGATCGCCGCCGGCGACGTGCATTTCGGCGCGGTCGCGTCTGCCCGCGTCTAACGGGCTTGGCCTGAGGGTCAGGAAGGGAAAAATCATGGCGAAAGCGGAAAACGCCGAACTCGTCTTCGTGCCGCTCGGCGGCGTCGGCGAGATCGGCATGAACTTCGCCCTCTATGGCTACGGCCCGCCGAGCGCGCGCGAGTGGATCGTCATCGATGTCGGCGTGACCTTTCCCGATGCCAGCCTGCCGGGCGTCGACCTGGTGCTGCCCGATACGCGCTTCATCGAGGAGAACCTCGCCAATCTGCGCGGCATCATCATCACGCATGCGCATGAAGACCATTATGGCGCGCTGCTCGACACCTGGCCGAAGCTGAAGGCCCCGGTCTGGATGACGCCGTTCAGCGCCGGCCTGCTCGAAGCCAAGCGGCAGGGCGAACAGGGCGCGCCGAAGATCCCGCTGACCATTTACCGGGCGGGCGAGAAATTCACGGTCGGCCCGTTCGAGATCGAAGCCATTCCCGTAGCGCACTCGATTCCCGAGCCGATGTCGCTGGCGATCACGTCGCCGGCCGGCACCGTCATCCACACCGGCGACTGGAAGATCGATCCAGAGCCGACGATCGGCCCGAAGACCGACGAGGCGCGTTTCCGCGCCTATGGTGACAAGGGTGTTCTGGCGCTGATCTGCGATTCGACCAATGCGCTGCGGGAAGGCGAGTCGCCTTCGGAAGTCGCCGTGGGCGAGGGCCTCAAGGGCGTCATCCAAGCAGCCAAGGGCCGCGTCGCCGTCACCACTTTCTCCTCCAATGTCGGCCGCATCGTCTCCATTGCCAAGGCGGCGCGCGATGCCGGACGCCAGTGCCTGGTGCTCGGCCGTTCGCTGAAGCGGGTGATCGATGTGGCTGATGAACTCGGTTACATGGACGGGCTGCCCGAGTTCATCGCCGAAGAGGATTTTGGCTTCATCCCGCGCGAAAACCTGGTGATCATCTGCACTGGCAGCCAGGGCGAGCCTTTGGCGGCGCTGGCCAAGCTGTCGCGCGAAGAAATGAAATCGGTGTCGCTGACGGCCGGCGATACGGTGGTGTTTTCCTCGCGTACGATCCCCGGCAATGAAAAGGCGATCCTCGAGATCAAGAACCGCCTGATCGACCTCGGCATCAAGATCATCGAGGACGGCGACGCGCTGGTGCATGTTTCAGGCCACCCGCGGCGCAGCGAATTGCGCAAGATGTACGAATGGGTGCGGCCGCAGATCGGCGTTCCCGTGCATGGCGAGGCAGCGCATCTGGTGGCGCAGGGGTCGCTGATGTCGACCTCCGGCATCGGCCAGGTGGCGCAGGTGCGCGACGGCGACATGCTCAGGCTCGCTCCCGGCCCCGCCACCATTATCGACCAGGTGCCGTTCGGGCGCATCTACAAGGACGGCAGTCTGATCGGCACCGATCAGGCGATGGGCATTCGCGATCGGCGCAAGCTGTCCTTTGCCGGCCATGTCGCGGTCAATGTCGTGCTCGACGACAAATATGAGCTTGCCGGCGATCCCGATCTGGTTGCCATCGGCGTCGCCGAGGCCGATGCAAGCGGTGAGACGCTCGAGGATCTGATGATCGACGCGGCAGTCGGCGCCGTGGATTCGATCCCCCGCCAGCGGCGAAAGGATCTCGACCTGGTGCAAGAGGCGGTACGGCGCGCCGTACGCGGCGCTGCCAACGAAGCGTGGGGCAAGAAACCGCTGGTGACGGTGTTCGTCACCCGGTGAGGGTGGCAGCGTTCGCTACACGTTCAGCTGATAGCTGACGGGAAGCCAGCGAAAAGAGCCGTCTAGCTGCTCGACGTAGCCCAGTCCTGGAAATGGCATGTGGTGGCCAGCGATCAACAGACGCTGTTCCGCGGCCATCTTCAGCAGTCGCTTGCGGGTCTCGATGGCCAGGTCTTTGTCATCATCCAGATCGGCACGCCACTCCGGCCGCTGGATGGACACGACATAGTGCAGGAAGGCGTCCGACCAGATGAGCAATTGCTGTCCGTCGCTTTCGACGAGAAACGCCAGCAGCCCGGGAGAATGACCGGCTGCGTCGATGGCGGCAATGCCAGGCGCAACCTTGTCCCCGGGTGCTATGAATGCTGCCCGGCCGGCCAGGTTGCTGCAAATGCGCCTGAATAGATCGCGGCTTTTCAATCTGGCCTCGCGCACCGCATTTCCCTCGGTCCAGAAGCTGAATTCCGCCGCGCCGAATACATAGCGTGCCCGCCTGAAAACGGGTTCGCCATCCTTCACAAGTCCTCCGATGTGATCCGGGTGCCCGTGGGTGATGATCACCACATCAATGTCATCARGCCCGAGCCCAAGGTCCTGCAGACAATCCAAAAGCGAACTGTCCGCATCTCCGCATCCGGTGTCGAACAGGATCTTTTCGGAACCGGTGTCGATCAGCGTCGGGATGAAACAGTGCTCGTAGCGATCGCGGTCGATGAAGTTCGAGACAGCGAGTTCGTGCACTGCGGTTGACGACTGTCCAGGTGCCAGGGCCGATGCAAGGTTGTTGCGAACATCGACGGCATCGAGCAAAGCGGCAACTTTGAATGAGCCAAGACCGAATGTGAAAACGCGTGGGCGGGAAGGGTGGGCGTCGAACATTTGCCGTTTGTACTTCGCAGTTGCCGGTTGGAACAGCCTGGGCGGTGATTTTGAAACTCTCTGTCCGTTCAAGAGCGTTCGAGGACGGCTCGTCAAAGTGCGACAGTGCGCGCCTGGTGAAAGGCTGTTGATATCAGTCGATTTGACGTATGACGCCAGCCATCGGGACCCAGAAGGGAATGCTCGGATATGCTCGGTCGCCTGAACCATGTTGCGCTTGCAGTGCCGGATCTGGCTGCGGCCGTCGCCGCCTATCGCAACACGCTCGGCGCCGAAGTGACGGAGCCGCAGGCACTGCCGGAGCACGGTGTGACCGTGGTGTTCGTCAATGTCGGCAACACCAAGATCGAACTTCTGGAGCCGCTGGGCGAGGGCTCGCCGATCGCCGCCTTCCTGGAGAAGAATCCGTCCGGCGGGATGCACCATCTTTGCTACGAGATCGACGACATCCTGGCCGCACKCGACCAGCTCAAGGCCGCAGGCGCGCGCGTGCTGGGTGACGGCAATCCGAAGACCGGTGCGCATGGCAAGCCGGTGCTGTTCCTGCATCCGAAGGATTTCTTCGGTACGCTGATCGAACTGGAGCAATCATGAGCTGGGTATCGTTCACCGCACTTTTCTTCGCCACCTGGTGGATCGTGCTGTTCGTCGTGCTGCCGTTCAGCGTCAGCACACAGGACGACGATCACGACGTGACGCTGGGCACGGTTCCAAGTGCGCCGCGCGGCCCGCATATGCTGCGCGCCATCCTGCGAACCACCGTCGCGACGGCGGTTCTCATGGGCATTTTCTACGGCCTGACGAAAGGGTTGGGATACAGCCTTGACGAGGTGCCGCACATCATTCCGGAATTCAGTCAGACGCCAACGAAATAGGCCTTTTCAGGCCGCGTTTCAGCCGATTCGAGATCGACACGATATCGCCTGGAGGCCATGGCGATTCTGGCTTTGTGCCGGTTGACGCAAGGTCATCCAGTTTATCAATCTCTGCTGCTAACCAGATGTTTGCACAAAAAAAATGCAAGGCACAAGGCCTTGCAATTTAAACGCGTCCGATCTGTTTCCGGTTTCCGGCGGCAGCGAGTTACCGCGCCTAGATCGCATCCTCCCAAGACTTTGACCGCGTAGGAGAGCAGATTTTTCTCTACCCTCTCGGTTATCGGGGCACATTAGCCCAACGCGAATGAAAATGTCACGTAGAATTTTGCCTTGAAACRGGCATTCTCGTGCTGCACTGCACAATAGTGTGGCAGGCTTTGCTTGGGAAACGACCAATAAGACGCGCGCGGCACTGCAGCATCCCTGGAACGCCGGGTGTCCGAGGCACGCGCAAGGACGCTCTGGCACGTTCGACCCCATGTATCGTGCCTTTCCGAAAGCCGATTTCCGATTTTCGGATCGATGCGTCCGGGTTTCCATTCCGCCATGAAATGGCTATGAAGCCGGGGCAAGCAAGCCCGGGTCGCGCCGATTCCCGCGCGGCCATCCTCACTCACGGACCAGTCCATGCG
>NZ_JBFULQ010000259.1:0-7657 GCF_054049815.1 Mesorhizobium sp. P5_C1
ATATAGGCGTGCTCGGCCACCCATTTGAGCTCGGCGATGCCTCCTATATCGGCGGGATCCGGACCGATGATACGGACCGCCTGCGTTTCGATCAGTTCCTTGAAGTTGTGACGCAGGTAGATCTGCTCTCCCGTGTGGATGGGCGTGGAGGTGGATGTGGTGAGTTCACGATAAGCCTGCGGATTGACCCACGGCACATAGTCGCCCGTCAGCATGTCCTCGAGCCACATCAGATTGTATTTTTCCACCGCCTGCGCGAAGCGGATGGCGTCGGGCAGGAACCAGCCGGGGCCGCAATCCAGTGCGAGCGAAACCTTGTCGCCGAGCACTTCCTTCATGGCGATGACGCAGTCGATCATATGCGCCATGCCGCGCTCGCTGATCTGCCCCTGGTCCATCGCGCCGTGATAGGTCGGCGGCTGCCGGACGCCGTAATGGAAGTCGGGTACGCTCGTCTTCATGTTGGAGTGGAAGCTGATGCCCTGCTTCACCATGAAGAAGTTCTGCGGCTGCTCCATCATCCATTTGACATCCGCCGCATAGTCCTCGGGCCTGTCGCCGGTCCTTTTTTTGCGGATGGAGCCGTTATAGACCCGCACCTTGTCGCGGACCTTGCCGCCGAGCAATTTGTAGACCGGAATGCCTGCCGCCTTGCCGGCGATGTCCCACAAGGCATGCTCGATTGCAGAGACAGCGGCGCCATAGGGCTTGAACGAGCCGCGCTGGCGGATCTTCAGCATGCAGCGTTCGACGTCGGTCGGGTCCTCGCCGATCAGCGCGTCGCGAAAATGCAGCACCCAGGGCTTGAGATAGGGCTTGGTGTACTCAACCTCGCCAAGGCCATAGAGACCTTCATCGGTGACGATGCGGACGATGGGGTGCTTGCCGATGACGGCGCAGCGCAGGTCGGTGATCTTCATGGCGCAGTCCTATTTCACAGACGAGAAAGCTGTCGGCGTGAGCAGCTGGCTGCTGATATTAGCAATGATCTGCCCGTCGCGCTCAGACTCGTCCCGAGCCCCGTGCCATCCCGGATCGGCGACGAAAGCCGCCCATTTCACCTCACGCTCGGCCAGCGATTCCCAGGCGAGGAAATAGGTGAGGCGATTGCTGTTTTCGCCGATAGCCGTGGTGAAAAACCCGGCTTGGCGGATGCCATGCCTCTCCCAGATGGCCAGCGTTTGGTCGGAAAAGCGCTTGAGCAAAGCCGGCAGCCTGCCCGGCAGGCAGTCATAGATACGCAGTTCGTAGATCATGGTTTCGTCCGTTTCTTTCTTCGCCTCTCCCTTGGGAGGAGGTCGACACGAATGGTCCGTCGTTGGCCCTGTGAGCCTGGGGGGGGAATGTGGGTATGGGGTCTGGGCTAACTCCAGGTCCGGTCCCAGCTATGTTCATTGTCCCATTGCTCGGTGGATTGCCATATCCCTGTGACACCGGGCTGCAGGTGTTGGCTGATGACTTCATCGACCACGTCGTCGATGCCCAGGCCCGGCTTGTCGGGCACTGTAATGAACCCGTCCTTGACCAGCGGCTTGGGCAAGCCGGTGACGATGTCGTCCCACCAGTCCACTTCCACGCTGTGATATTCGAGCGCCATGAAGTTTTCCGTGGCCACCGCGACATGCGCGGCGGCCATTGCCGCGATCGGGCTTTCCGCCATGTGAATGGCCATGGCGACGCCGTGGTCCAGCGCCGCGTCGCCGATCTTCTTGGTCTCGAGGATGCCGCCGGTGGTAAGCAAGTCCGGATGGATGACCGAAATGCCTGAGTTGAGCAGCGGCTCGAAGCCTTCCTTGAGGTAGATGTCCTCACCCGTGCAAATCGGCACGGACGTTGCCTCCTGCAACCGCCGATACTGGTCGGTGTACTGCCAGGGGATCACGTCTTCGAGCCAGGCTGGTGCGTATTTCTCGATCCGCCGGGCGAGACGGATGCCGTCCTGCAGCGAGACGTGGCCGACATGGTCGATGGCGAGCGGAATCTCATAGCCGATCACCTCGCGGACCTCGTGGATATATTGATCGAGCAGGTCGATGCCCTTTTCGGTGAAGTGGAGGCCGGTGAAGGGATGCGGCACGTTCTGCGCGTCGTAAGCGGCATTACGCGCCCGGCGCTCGTCCAGCGTGCCTCCTCGCCCGCGGCCGGCATGCGTGCGGAAACCGTCGAGCACGCCGGCAGGCGCGACGACCGCGCCTGGGATGTGGGAGATCTGCGCCAGCCCGAGGTCCATCTTGAGGAAGGTGAAACCGAGGTCCATCCGCGCCTTGAGCCKCCTTCCGGTCTCGGTGCCGCTGGGCTTCTCCGCGTCGGTGTCGCAATAGACTCGCACCTTGTCGCGGAACCGTCCTCCAAGCATCTGGTAGATCGGCACGCCGTAGGCCTTGCCGGCGAGGTCCCAGAGAGCGATCTCGATTGCCGAGACACCACCACCCTGCCGCCCGTGACCGCCAAATTGCTTGATGCGGCGGAACAGTCGATCGATGTCGCAAGGGTTCTCGCCAAGCAACCTACTTTTCAGCATCAGCGCATAGGTCGCGCTGGCGCCGTCGCGCACCTCGCCCAGGCCGACAATACCCTGGTTGGTGTAGATCTTAACGAGCGCCGAGGTGAACGGCGCGCCGACGATTTCGGCGACGCGCAGGTCGGTGATGCGCAGGTCGCTGGGCCTGGAATTCGTGTTCACCCGATTGAGCGCCCCGTCGGCTCCACCTGTCTTTGGCATGACTTATCCTCATTCTGGTCGGCGGGGTTTGTCGAAAGCACGCCGGGGCGGCATGGAGCGTTGCTTAGCCCAGCTCGATTTCGTTGGCCTGAAGGTAGTCGCGGTTCATCTCAACGCCGAGACCAGGCTTCGATGTCAGCTTGAGGCTGCCGTTCGTGACGTCGAGCGGTCTGTCAATGAGGTGATCGTATTTGCCCAGGTTCCACTCCGACGTTTCGAGTTTGTAGAAGTTAGGCACCGTCATCATCACCTGCGCTCCCGCAACCACGTTAATCGGCCCCGCGGCGTCGTGCGGCGAGACCGGGATGTAATAGGCTTCGCACAGGGCGGAAATCTTCTTCAGTTCGGTAATGCCGCCGGTCCAGGTGACGTCCGGCATGATGTAGTCAGCGAGCTTGTTCTCGAGCACCGGCACGAAATCCCACTTCGTGTGGCCGCGCTCGCCCCACGAGATAGCGGCACTGACCTTTTCACGCACCTGCTTGAGGGCATTGAGGCTCTCTGGCGGGCAAGGCTCCTCAAACCAGTCGATCTGGCCGGCTTCCTCAAGGCTCCGGCACAGGCGAATGGCGGTGGGAACGTCGAAGCGGCCATGCGCGTCGATCAGGATGTCGACATCGGGTCCCGCCGTTTCGCGGATCAGCGCCGTCAGTTCGGCCGCTTCGCGCTCGTCCTTGCGGGTCATGCTGCCGTCGAGGTAGCCGTCCCGCTGTTCGCGGGACAGGCCATCGGCGGTGCGCCCCTGATGGGGGAAAGGATCAAACTTGAGCCCGGTGTGTCCGGATTCGACGATGTCTCGAATTTCGCGGACCACGGCCTCCTTGCTGGTAAATTTGGCCTGGTTGGGATGGGTGTAGAGCGCGATTTCATCGCGTACCGGTCCGCCCAGCAATTCGTAAATCGGCTTGCCAAGAACTTTGCCCCGGATGTCCCAGAGGGCGATGTCGATGGCGCTCACGCATTCGACGGCAGCGCCGCGGCTGCCCATATAGGTGAAGCTGCGGAAAATCTTGTGCCACAGGTGCTCGATCCGCGCCGGATCCTCGCCGGTTACTGCGATGCCGATCTGCCGAAGGATCGTGCAGAGAGCGCGGTTGGCGAGCCTGGTGGTGGTTGTGATCTCTCCCCAGCCGCTCACCCCCTCATCGGTCGTCACTTCGACGAACAGGTACTCTCCCCAATATGAAGCATCGGACTTGATCAGCCACGGCCGAACGCTCGTGATTTTCATCTCTCAACTACCTTTATCTGATTGTCAGGCTAACGATGTTCCAGATGGGAGAGTCTATCCGGCCCGAGCGGCGTTGCGCGCACGCATCTGTTCGAGAACATGCCGGCCGGAACCCTCGACATGGCGGGAAATGAGGTCGGCGGCCTTGTCTGCCTCTCCCGCCTTCACGAGTGCGATGAGTTCGCGATGCTCGCGAAGGATTGCGGCGCGCCGTGCGAGGGTGAAATTGAATCGCCGGCTCACGGCCCGCAGCACCTCGCGATGCTTCCACCAAAGCTCGGCGGCATGGCGGTTATAGTGCCGCTGGTACATCACGGTATGAAAGGCGGTATCCAGCTCACTGTGCCTGAACGTGTCGGCAAAGTTGTTCTCTTCAATCAGACCTTGGATACGTTCGAGTTCGGCTATGTCTTCGACGGTCGCCATATTCACAAACCATCGCGTCAGGGCTGGCTCGATCAGGACTCCGATCTCGTAGATATCGCGGACAAAATCCTGATCTATGGGCCGGACTCGCGCCCCGCGGTTGGCGACAAAAGTGACGAAGCCCTCCCCGCGCAACAGCTGCAGAGCCTCTCGCACGGGGTTGGTCGAGGTGCCGTGGCGCCGGGCGAGATCGGTCACCACAAGCCGCTCGTTGGCTGCGAGGCGCCCCTCAATGATGTCTTCCCTGATCAGTTCATAAAGCGAGGCGCCCTCGCTGGAGGCCCCGATGGRATCAATCCCCGCGGGTGGCTCTGCTTTGAAATCGCTTGTTTCGGCCAAGGCCGGCTCCCCAATTCAATACACACTTTGATCGATATCACGCACGGTTTCCATAAACAATGTACGATTTATCGCGTTGACAGACAATCCATGATCTGAAAACGTACAAAGTGCTCGAAGGGATACACAGAACAGGAAGACGTTCCGCGATCGAACGAGCATGGACCGCTTGCCTCGAAGCAAAGCGGCATGGGAGAGAACCTGGAGGATACCTATGACGAGGATTACACTCGGCGGTGCCGTCCTGCGCGGCACTGTCTCCACTGCTTTAGTGGTATCGCTGTCCGCATCGGCGCTGGGTGCGCCGCCGGTCGATTTGAGCAAGTGGTCGCCGGAATATGTGCGTTCCATTGCGGGCACACAGGATTTTGATACGGCGGCCGATTGCGGCAAAGTCACCCCGCTCGACTACAAGGGGCGACTGACTTTCTGGTATCAGGGCGTGTTCGAGGGCGATCCCGACCTCCTGCGCCAGTACTACAAGGAATTCTTCGAGACCTTCCGCAAGACCTATCCAAACATCCAGCTTGAGGAACAGGCCCTCACCTACAACGACCTTCTTGACAAGTTCCGGACGGCGCTCCTGGGCAATGCCGCGCCGATGGCGGTCCGACTGCAAATCCTGGGTGGTACCGAGTTCGCCGCAAAGGGCTATCTGCAGCCGCTCAAGCCCGAGGATGTGGGGTATTCGACCGAGGATTTCTGGCCCGGCGCCATGAAGGCGGTGACCTGGGACGGGGTGACCTACGGCATTCCAACCAACAACGAGACGATGGCGTTCATCTGGAACGCCGACGTCTTCAAGCGTGCCGGCCTTGATCCGGACAAGGCTCCGGCGACCTGGGACGACGTGGTCAAATATTCCAAGCAGATCCACGACAAGCTCGGCATTTCCGGTTACGGCCTCGTGGCTCGCAAGAATGCCGGCAACACGCCGTACCGGTTCATGCCGCAGCTGTGGGCCTACGGCGGCGGCGTCTTCGACGAAGCCACCGCAAACCCGACCTACAAGGAGGTCGAACTCAATAGTCCCCAGAGCAAGGCGGCGCTGCAAGCCTCGTACGATATGTATGTTCGCGACAAGTCGGTTCCGGTGTCGGCACTCACCAACCAGCAGGCCGATAACCAGCCGCTGTTCCTCGCCGGCCAACTCGGCATGATGGTCTCGCACCCGTCCGACTACAACGTCATGCTAGACTTGCAGAAAAAGGCGACGGGCACCGACAAGGACAAGGCGCAGACCGTCATCGACAACATGCGCTACGGGCTGATTCCGACTGGCCCAGACGGCAAGCGCGCCGTTGTATTCGGCGGCTCGAACATTCACATCCTGAAGCCCGAATATGTCGAGGGCGGCAAGGTGGACGAGCCGGCTGCAAAGGCCATCATCTGCATGTGGACGAGCCCTGAATGGTCGCTGAAGATGGCCTACGCCGGGTCGAACCCGGGCAACCTCAACGGCTTCAAGACCAAATGGATGAAGGAACGTCTGGACAGCATCAAGTTCCTCGATGTCACGACGTCGATGCTGCCATACGGCATCCCGTTTCCAGCGCTGCCGCAGTCTCCCGAGATCATGAACATCATCGTCCCGGACATGCTGCAGAATGCCCTGACCGGAGCGATGACCGTCGATCAGGCAGCGGACGACGCGGCTGAAAAGGTGAAGAGCCTGGTGGAAGGCAAACTCTAGTTTGAACCTGGCTTACGATTCGACCGGCCTGCACCGACGGTGCAGCCGGTTCGTTCCAAGGAAAATAAGGGCGCGCCATAGTGACGATCGTGACCGGTAAGGCCGAGGCTCGCCGAAGATTGCAATCCGGTAGGTCCGGCGTGCTGCGGAGGGTATGGGAGCATCGCGCCGATTACGCCTACGTGCTCCCGGCGATCGCCGTGATGCTCATCGTCATCGCCTATCCGATCTATTACACAATCGAGCTGTCGTTTTTTAAGACGCCGCCAGGCCTACAGCTGCGCGACAAGATCTACGTCGGCTTCGACAACTACACGAACATCCTCACCAGTCCGGTGTTCTGGAAAGTCACCTGGAACACTATGATCTGGACACTGGCATCGACTTTCATCTCCTTCGTCCTGGGGTTTGGCTCCGCGCTGGCGCTCCACCGCGACTTTATCGGCCGCGGCGTCCTGCGCGCTATCCTGATCATTCCCTGGGTTATCAGCGCGGTCGCCGCTTCCTACATCTGGAAGTGGATCTACCATTCGGACTTCGGGGTCATCGGTGCGGTGCTGGTCGGTCTCGGATTGGCCGACCGGCCGCCGAATTTCATCGACAACGTCAGCACGGTGCTGCCCTCCCTGATCGTCGTCAATATCTGGCGCGAGTTTCCGTTTGCCATGATCATGATGATGGCTGGCCTGCAGACGGTCCCCGAACAGCTGCTGAGCGCCGCAAAAGTCGACGGGGCCAGTGCGTGGCAACGCTTCTGGCACGTTACCTTCCCGCATCTGAGCAGCGTCTCGACGGTGACCATCCTGCTGCTCGCAGTGGCCAACTTCAATTCCTTCATCATCCCCTGGATCATGACCGGCGGCGGGCCGTCCAACGCATCGCATATCTGGATCACCCATATTTATGAGCTCGCCTTCGGACGACAGCTATGGGGCGTGGCATCGGCCTACTCGGTGCTCCTGTTCCTCATCCTGATGACGCTGGGCTATTTCTATGTCCGTGCGCTAAGCGGCAACGAACGCAAAGAGGGGAGCGCATGAGCACGATTGCCGAAACAGCCTCTCGGGGTCAGACCCGTCGCCGCATGCGCGTCGACGGATGGCGGTGGGGCGGGCGCATCTTCCTTGTGTTCATGCTGCTTTACACCGCGTTGCCGATGATCTGGATGCTGCTCACTTCGATCAAGTCCGGCTTCGCGGCGATGCAATTTCCGCCGCAATGGTGGCCAGACGAGCCTACCCTTGCC
>NZ_JBFULQ010000260.1:0-7623 GCF_054049815.1 Mesorhizobium sp. P5_C1
GATGACGCTGTCGGGCGCCTGGGACAAGCTCCGTACCGATCCGATCATCCGCATGATGGTGATGGCCATAGCCTTCTACGGCATGTCGACCTTCGAGGGGCCGATGATGTCGATCAAGACGGTCAACTCGCTGTCGCACTATACCGACTGGACCATCGGCCACGTCCATTCCGGTGCGCTCGGCTGGGTCGGCATGATCTCGTTCGGCGCGATCTACTACATGGTGCCGAAGCTCTGGAACCGTGAACGCCTCTACTCGCTGCGGCTGGTCACCTGGCATTTTTGGCTGGCGACGCTCGGCATCGTCGTCTACGCGGCGGTGATGTGGGTGTCCGGCATCATGCAGGGCCTGATGTGGCGCGAATACGACGAGCAGGGCTTCCTGGTCTACTCCTTCGCCGAAACCGTCGCCGCCATGCACCCCTATTATGTCATGCGCGCCATCGGCGGGGCCATGTACCTCTCCGGTGCCCTGATCATGGCCTGGAACATCACCATGACCATCCTCGGATACCAGCGCGCTGAAGAGCCGATGCCGGGCTCCGCACCCTCCCTGCAGCCTGCCGAATAAGGAAGCCAGAGAATGAGCCTGATGGACAGACACGCACTCATCGAGAAGAACGCCACGCTTCTTCTCGTTGGCTCCCTTCTTGTGGTGACCGTAGGCGGCATCGTCGAGATCGCGCCGCTCTTCTATCTCGACAACACGATCGAGAAGGTCGAGGGCATGCGGCCCTACTCGCCGCTCGAACTTGCGGGACGCAACATCTATGTGCGCGAGGGCTGCTACCTCTGCCATAGCCAGATGATCAGGCCTTTCCGTGACGAGGTCGAGCGCTACGGCCACTACAGCCTGGCGGCAGAGTCGATGTACGATCATCCTTTCCAATGGGGATCGAAGCGCACCGGACCGGATCTCGCCCGGGTTGGCGACCGTTACTCGAATTTATGGCACGTCGAGCACCTTGCCGATCCACGTTCGGTCGTCCCGGAATCGATCATGCCGAGCTACGCGTTCCTCAAAGACGCGCCGATCGACGTGAAGGACTTCTCAACGCATCTGGTCGCCAACAGGCGGGTCGGCGTCCCCTACAGCGATGACATGATCGCCCACGCCAATGCCGATCTGATGGCGCAGGCCGATCCCAACGCCGACACATCCGGCCTCGAAGCCCGCTACCCCAAAGCCAAGATCGGCGACTTCGACGGCAACCCGCAACAGGTGACCGAAATGGATGCCCTCGTTGCCTATCTGCAGATGCTCGGCACGCTGGTCGATTTCAAGAACTACGACGAAGCCGCCGGCTACCGCTGAGGAGTCTTATCCATGGATTACAATTTGATGCGAGAGTTTGCCGACAGCTGGGGTCTGGTCGCCATGGCGCTGTTCTTTGTCGGCGCAATCGCCTTCGCGCTGCGCCCCGGCAGCCGCAAGCTGGCCGACGAAGCCGCCCGGATTCCCCTTGAGGACGAGTGATCATGAGCGACGAGCACATCGACGAAATCTCTGGCGTCTCGACCACCGGCCACGAATGGGATGGCATCCGGGAGCTGAACAACCCGCTTCCGCGCTGGTGGGTCGTCACGTTTTACGTCACCATCGTCTGGGCGATCGGCTACACCATCGCCTATCCGGCATGGCCTCTGCTGCACTCGGCAACCAAGGGCGTCCTTGGCTATTCCAGCCGCAACGAGGTCAAGAACGAACTGACCGCTGCTGAAGCCGCCAAGGGCAAGTATGTTGCGGCGGTCGAGTCCAAGAGCGTTTCTGAGATTGCCGCGGACGACACCTTGCGCGAGTTCGCGGTCGCTGCCGGTGGCGCCGCATTCAAGGTCAATTGCGTGCAATGCCATGGCTCCGGCGCCCAGGGCTCCAGGGGCTTTCCCAATCTCAACGACGACGATTGGCTCTGGGGCGGCAAGGCCGAACAGATCCAGCAGACGATCACGCACGGCATCCGCTTCGCGTCCGATCCGGATACGCGCCTGTCGGAAATGCCTGCCTTTGGCGACATCATAACCGCTGACCAGATCGCTCAGGTGAGCGCCTACGTGGCCAGCCTTTCCGGCAAGGTCCAGGACGCAAGCCTGGTCRCGCCTGGCGCCAAGGTCTTTGCCGAGAATTGCGTGTCCTGTCACGGCGACAACGCAAAAGGCAACAAGGAACTCGGGGCTCCAGATCTGACCGACGCGATATGGCTCTATGGCTCCGGCGAAACAGCCATCGCCGCTCAGGTTCGCGCGCCGAGGCAGGGGGTAATGCCAGCCTGGGGCGCACGCCTGGGCGAAACCAAGGTCAAGGAACTGGCGGTCTACGTTCATTCGCTTGGCGGCGGAGAATAGGAAGCGGGGGCCTATTCTCATCCCTTCACCGCCCGAGCGACGAGGCCCGGCGTGTCCGGGCCTCGGTTTGTTTCGGCAACCCGGTTTGACTTGCATCAACGCGCGTGGCGCTGCCCTGCGGCAAGACTTCCCTACGCTGGCGGCCCAGGCATGGGCAGATTGCCGCCCGCGCGAGTGGAGGTGCATGTGCTGGACAATACGCAGGTAGAACGGCTCGAAGCCGAGGCGGTCAACTCCGCCAAAGTGCGCCAGCCGATGTATGCCGCGCGCAAGAAGATCTTCCCCAAGCGAGCCTCGGGCAGCTTTCGCCAGTTCAAATGGCTGGTGATGGCGATCACGCTCGGCATCTACTATTTGACCCCGTGGTTACGATGGGATCGTGGTCCGTTTGCTCCGGACCAGGCCGTGCTGCTCGATCTCGCCAACCGCCGCTTCTACTTCTTCTTCATCGAGATCTGGCCGCAGGAATTCTACTATGTGGCCGGCCTGCTGGTCATGGCCGGCGTCGGTCTTTTCCTGGTCACATCCACGGTTGGCCGTGCCTGGTGCGGATATACATGCCCGCAGACCGTATGGGTCGATCTGTTTCTGGTCGTCGAGCGGGCCATCGAGGGCGACCGCAACGCGCGCATGAAGCTCGATGCCGGGCCGTGGACCGCCCGCAAACTCGTGCTGCGGGTATCGAAGCACGCCATCTGGCTGGTCATCGGTGCGGCGACCGGCGGCGCCTGGATCTTCTATTTCGCCGATGCGCCGACGCTGGTCGGCGAGCTCTTCACCGGCACTGCGGCACCCGTCGCCTACATCACCGTCGCCGTGCTGACGGCGACGACCTATACGTTCGGCGGGCTGATGCGCGAGCAGGTCTGCACCTATATGTGCCCATGGCCGCGCATCCAGGCAGCCATGCTGGACGAAAGTTCGCTCACCGTCACCTACAATGACTGGCGCGGCGAACCGCGGTCGCGCCACGCCAAGAAGGTGCAAGCAGCAGGGCAGCCCGTTGGCGACTGCGTCGACTGCAATGCGTGTGTCGCGGTCTGCCCAATGGGGATCGACATTCGCGACGGCCAGCAGCTCGAATGCATCACCTGCGCGCTTTGCATCGACGCCTGCGACGGCGTCATGGACAAGCTTGGCAAGGAGCACGGGCTGATCTCTTACGCAACGCTCTCCGACTACAACGCCAATATGATGCTGGCGACCGCGGGCGGCTCCGGTTCAGTCAATCCGTCGCTGGTCAGGACCGCTGATGGCCTGTTCTCCGACAAGGTGGCCCATTTCCATATTCGCAAGATCTTTCGCCCACGCACGTATGTCTACATGGGCTTGTGGTCGCTGATCGGCCTGGGCCTGCTCTATTCGCTGCTGACGCGCGACAGGCTCGAAGTCAACGTGCTGCATGACCGCAATCCGCAATTCGTCACGCTGTCCGACGGTTCGATCCGCAACGGCTACACGGTCAAGCTGCTCAACATGATCCCCGAGCCACGGACGGTCGTCGTCACCATGCAAGGCTTGCCAGGGGCTGAAATGAGCGTGGTCGGGTACGACATCCCGGCAGGCCGTTCCTTCGCCATTCCGGTCGAGCCCGACCGCCTGAAGATGCTGAAGGTCTTCGTGCGCCAGCCGGTCGATCAGATCCGCGGCATAGCGCAGACCTTCAAGTTCCGTGTCGAGGACAAGGCGAGTTTCGAGGCGGACGAATACACCGCCACTTTCAACGCGCCGGAGACCGCCAGATGAGCGCGAATACGCAGAAATCCCGCGAATTCACCGGCAGGCACATGTTGGCCATCATCCTTGCCTTTTTCGGGGTGGTGATCGCGGTCAATCTGACCATGGCGACGCTCGCCAACACGAGCTGGACGGGCCTTGTCGTCGAAAACACCTATGTGGCGAGCCAGCAATTCAACAAGCAGGCCGAGGAGGGTCGCGCGCAGGCAGCGCTCGGCTGGACCGGCAAGCTGACCATCGCATGGGGCGAAGTTCGCTACGGGCTCACCGATTCCGCCGGCAAGCCTGTTCCCTTGCATGGCGTCAAGGTGCTGTTTCGCCATCCCGCCTACGAGAAGGAGGACAAGGCCGTCACGCTCGCGCTCGCCTCCGGCCAGGAGTTTGCCGCGCAGCACATGCCGAAGGACGGCGTCTGGATCGTCGAGATCGACGCCGATGCCGGTCTGGCGAAACCCTATCGCGACGTCCGCAGGATCATGATTTCCCATGGAGCGCTGCAATGAGCTGTTGTGCGCCGGGCGCTGAAATGGCGTTGGATGTCTCGAGCACCACATCGGTCCTACCATCTAGCGAGGAGATCCGGCTGGCGAGCCGATCGCTTGGCGATGACCTTCGCCAGACCGATCTTTCCGTGCCGACGGTTCATTGCGCGGCCTGCATCCAGACGATCGAGACGGCATTGGGAAAACTCGAGCGCGTCGAGGGCGCTCGTGTCAACCTGTCGACGAAACGGGTCTCGGTCCGGTGGCGTGGGGACGAGGTTCCACCGTTCGTCGCCGCGATTTGGCGGCTCGGCTACCAGGCGCATCTCTTCGCTCCCGAGGCCGACGCGAAGGACGGGACGCTTTCGGAGTTGATCCGCGCGGTCGCGGTTGCCGGGTTCGCGGCGGGCAACATCATGCTGCTTTCGGTCTCTGTTTGGTCAGGTGCTGAAGGTGCAACCCGCGACCTGTTCCACTGGGTCTCGGCGCTTATCGCCATCCCTGCCCTCGCCTTCGCCGGCGGCATCTTCTTCCGCTCGGCCTGGAATGCGTTGC
This sequence comes from Mesorhizobium sp. P5_C1, assembly GCF_054049815.1. Lineage (NCBI taxonomy): Bacteria > Pseudomonadati > Pseudomonadota > Alphaproteobacteria > Hyphomicrobiales > Phyllobacteriaceae > Mesorhizobium > Mesorhizobium sp. P5_C1. The sequence continues at coordinate 5,118 of NZ_JBFULQ010000260.1, forward strand.
GCCACGGCCGCATGAACATGGACGTGCCCATCGCGGTCGGGGTGTCGCTCGCCTACGCCATGAGCCTCTATGAGACGATCAACCATGGCGATCACGCCTATTTCGATGCGTCGGTGTCGCTGCTGTTCTTCCTGTTGATCGGCCGTACGCTGGATCATGTCATGCGGGAACGTGCCCGGACCGCCGTGAAAAGCCTGTCGCAGCTGGCGGCGCGTGGCGCCATGGTCCTGCGCAGCGATGGCGCACGCGATTACCTGCCGGTTGGCGAGATCGAACCAGGCATGTTGCTGCTGATCGCAGCAGGCGAAAGGATACCCGTCGACGGCAAGATCGTTCAGGGGGCGTCGGATCTCGACTGCTCGTTGGTTTCCGGCGAGAGCACGCCGAAAACCGTGGCGTCGGGGGAACGGGTTCAGGCCGGTACCCTCAATCTCACCGGCTCGCTGACGATCGAGGCGACAGCCGCCGCGAAGGATTCGTTCCTGGCGGAAATGGTTCGGCTGATGGAGGCCGCCGAGGGCGGCCGGGCGCATTATCGCCGGATCGCCGATCGCGTTTCGGCGCTCTATGCCCCTGTGGTTCACCTGACCGCCTTCGTGACGTTCCTTGGCTGGATGGCGGCAACCGGCGACTGGCATAGGGCGATCACCATCGCCATTGCTGTTCTCATTATCACCTGCCCGTGCGCGCTCGGCCTCGCCGTGCCGATCGTTCAGGTGGTCGCCGCGCGGCGCCTGTTCGAGAACGGCATCATGGTCAAGGACGGTTCGGCCATGGAGCGCCTGGCGACGATCGATACAGCGGTGTTCGACAAGACCGGGACACTCACGCTTGGACAGCCCCGGCTCGTCAATGCATCGTCGATCGACCCGGCCATGCTGGCAATCGCAGCCGACATGGCCGCGCATTCGCGTCATCCGTTTTCGAAGGCCATCGCCGGATTTGCCTCTCCTGGCAGGCAACAAAAATTCGATGCCGTCACCGAGCATCCCGGGTTTGGGATCGAAGCTGCCGACTCCGGAGCTATCTGGCGGCTGGGCCGACGCGGATGGGCCGGATGGAAGGCCCGGACCGGCGGCGAAGGCAAGCATGGCTATGGCGGAACGGTCCTGACGAAAGACGGCATCATCGTCGCCACCTTCGATTTCGAGGATGCGCTGCGTGCCGACGCCAGGGCGGCAGTCGAGCGATTGAACGATGTCGGGATGTCGGTGCAAATGCTGTCTGGCGATACCGCAGGGGCCTGCGCCGAAGTCTCGAAAATTCTGGGTGTCGGCGACTTCGTTGCGTGCCTGCTGCCGTCCGGCAAGGTCGAATGCATCGAGACCCTGGCGAAAGACGGACACAAAGTCCTGATGGTTGGCGACGGCCTCAACGACACGCCTGCGCTGAGCGCGGCGCATGTCTCGATCGCACCGGCGACCGCAGCCGACATTGGCCGCAACGCGGCGGACTTCGTATTCCTGCGCGAAAGCCTTCTGGCCGTGCCTCTCGCACTGAACATCTCGCGGAAAGCCGGGCGGCTGATACGCCAGAACATCGCGATCGCGATCGTCTACAATGCCGTCGCCGTGCCGATCGCAATCCTGGGACAGGTCACGCCATTGATTGCGGCGATCGCCATGTCCGCCTCCTCGCTGCTGGTTATTGGAAACGCGCTACGGCTGCAGGGCTTTGGGCCGCACACTCCAGCAAAAAGCACCGCGGCCGACAGGCGCGCCGGCTTTGGTGCACTGGCACGATCCTCATGACGACGCTCGTCTACCTCATACCTGTGGCGCTGTTCCTCGGCGCGCTCGGGCTGGCCGGCTTCCTGTGGGCCTTGAGGAGCGGTCAATACGAGGACCTCGACGGGGCGGCGGAACGGATACTCATCGACAGGGACGACAAGTCAAATTGACGTCCGTCGACGCCGGAGATGACGCAGATCAAGGCATGCCTCACACAAGGCCCCGATAATGATCCGATAGATGTTGGAGGAGGCAGACATGCAAGCCGCAGCCATAATGACCGCTCCGGTCATCGGAATAGAACCAACAGCATCGATCTCCGATGCGGCAGGGTTGATGCTCTCCAAGAAGTTCAGTGGCCTTCCCGTCATTCGCAGCGATGGCACGCTGGTGGGCATTGTCAGCGAGGGCGATTTCCTCCGCCGGGGAGAACTGGGCACCAACCGCAAACGCTCACGCTGGCTGGAGTTTCTTGTGAGCCCCGGAAGAGCCGCTGACGAATATGTTCAAGCCAACGGACGCCGTATCGAGGAGGTGATGACGACGGATGTCGTAACGGCATCGCCGGGCGTATCGCTGCCCGAGATCGTCGAGCTCATGACGTGCCATCGCGTGAAACGCATTCCGGTTGTCGACGACGGGAAAGTCGTTGGCATCATCACCCGTTCCGACATCCTGCGTGCGCTGCTCACCGTCCTGTCGGCCCCTTCGGCAGCCAGGGACGACGAACGGATCCACCAGGACATCATCGCCGAGCTTGCGAGGCAGAAATGGGC
>NZ_JBFULQ010000261.1:0-7601 GCF_054049815.1 Mesorhizobium sp. P5_C1
CGGTTGGGACGCGGCAATAGGTGAGGGGATTGCGCGGGTTCTCGCGCATGATTCGCCGCCACAATTGCCAATCCCCGCCCGATGCGACGTCTTCCGGCCAGACATCGCGCGACGGCAGGCAATCAGCACGATACAGGAAGCAACTGGCGGGTATCGTGTTGCCGACCTCGGTGAACACCCTGAACTCGTCGGCCAGCTCCAGATTGGTCAGGAAGGGTGCTGCGATGCCATCGGTGGAAACCCACAGCGCCTGGCTGTAGGCGATGGCAGCCCCACCCTTGAGGCCATCCGCTAGGATTTCAAGATGATCCGGAAACAGCAGGTCGTCGTCGGCCGCAAAGCCGATCAGGTCGCCGCGGGCCTCGCGCAGCGCGATATTGCGGTTGGCGTAGCCATAGCTCGGCGCCTTGGGCAAATCGAAGAAGCGGATGCGGGCGTCCTGAAAGGCGTCGACCACCTCGGCCGTGCCGGGCGAGCAGCCGTCGCCGACGACCAGGAGCTCAAAGTCCTCGACGGTCTGATCCAGCACCGATTGGATGGCCAGACCGATGACGTCGACGCGGGAATGCGTCGGCATCAGGATGGAAAAGCGAGGCTTGCTCACCATCCCTTCGCGCTGCCGAAATCATAGGGGATGAGATCGGTGTCGATGGGCAGCCGGTACTTGTCGGGATTTGAGTGATCGTACTGTATCGTTGGAAAATTGATGACCACCACTTCGGACGTTCCGATGTTTCGGTCGGCTTGCCAGACTAATTTTGGAATATTGACCAGGCGTGGACGATTGCCGGAGAGGTAAACCTTCGAAATCTTGCCATATGTGCTGGATTCGGGGCGAGGGTCATAAAGAACCAGTTCCAGCTCGCCGCTGACCACAAAGTAGCGATCCTCATGCAGCTTGTGCAGGCCCCAGCCCTTCACCAGTCCGGGGCGAATTGTGAAGATGTAGGAGAAGACCAGCGGGTCGGCGTGCCAGCCCCAGCGCGGGTCGTAGACCTCCGTGACGCTACCACGGTCATCATTGTGCCGGATGCTGTCGAAAAACGTCATGCCGTCTACCAGGGGCGCAATGCTGAGCCGCTGCTCGTCAAGAGTCCGTTGATCCCGCTGAGCTGCGGCAAGTGTGGATTCGAGAATATTTGGGCGGATCCCGGAATGATCGCTCATGAACAAAGCCCCCGTTATTTTGATCGAGTCGTCGGATCGGACTAACTCCCACAATTTTCGCGGGATGTCCTGACCGGGCCACTAGCTTCGCATCGCGACGACGACTTTTTTTTGGCGCTGTGCAAAGTTCTGAGCGCGTGGAGCGGCCAGACTTGCCGTTGCAAGCGTGTCAGTTGATCGGAATCTGGATCGGGTGTCGTCTGCGCCGGTATTTCGAATATCCGGCCAAGCCAGTGCCGTTGGGACGGGTTGCAAGAAACAGGGGATGCCGCCCGTGAAGGTATTCAACATCCGTGCGGAGGCAGCCTGCAAGCCGAGGCGCCACCTTCAAAACTCAGACCGGAAAAGGATCCAATCTGCTCTTTCGAGAAAGCATTTCGACAATCAACGTCAACATTTCTCCAAAGCCAAGGGCTTGATACCCTTAGGAGAAATGGCGCGAGTGACGGGGCTCGAACCCGCGACCTCCGGCGTGACAGGCCGGCACTCTAACCAACTGAGCTACACCCGCGCATTGACGAGCACGTGTCAGCCGTGTTCGTCGTTGGGGCGCTGGATAAGGGGTTCGCCACCGGGTGTCAAGCGTAGCAAGACAGCATAACAGCAAACAGGAGAAGGTTTTTTGACAGCCGACGTTTTGTTGGCAAAACCAGCCTCCAACCAGGGCATCCCCGGCTCATTTGGCCTTGCGAAGCCGACCTCGACCGCTTAAAGGTCCGGCCCGGAGCGGGCGATTAGCTCAGTTGGTAGAGCGCTTCGTTTACACCGAAGATGTCGGCGGTTCGAGCCCGTCATCGCCCACCAGATTTCTTCAATCAAAAGCCCTGTGGCGCCGGCACTCCCCGGAGCCAGCAACCGCATAGTCCTTGCTGGGGTCGAGAGCCCGTCACACAGTCCTGATGTGGCGGGCCCATGTAGCGTTCCTCACACCACCACGAAATCCGCGTTTGTCAGCGCCAGGTTTGCGGCCAGAGTGGCGAAATGGATTGAGCCGCCTGCCGCACTGCCGTTGCTGTCATAGGTGAGCCAGCCAGTGTCGGTCTCGTAGATGATGTGGTCGTTGCCATCGCCGGCAAGCCCGGTGGTGTTCTTGACGAACTGCGCGGCCGTCAGCGTGCCATTGCCGCCAAGCGCTGCAAAGATCGCATTGTCGAGCTGGATGGTATCCTCGACCACCGAGAAGTCGGTGATGTGGTCGACATTGGTCGAAGCGTTGAGCGCCGTGGTGAAGACGAAGATGTCCTGGCCGGTGCTGCCGGACAGCGTGTCGTTGCCGCCAAGCCCGTTGATGACATTCGCGCCCGAATTACCGGTGATGATGTTGGCAGTCGAATTGCCGGTGCCATTGATGTTGCCGGTGCTTCTCAGCGCCAGGTTCTCTAGTTCCTGGCCGGACAGGTTGAAGCTGACATAGGCCTGGACATTGTCGGTGCCCTGGCTATTCGCTTCGATGACATGGTCACCGGCATTGTCGACATAGTAGGTGTCGTTGCCGATGCCGCCTTGCAGGGTGTCGGCGCCTTCCTTGCCGTCCAGCGTATCGTTGCCGCCAAGGCCGATCAGGATGTTGACGCCCGAATTGCCGGTGATGACGTTGGCAATGGAATTGCCGGTGCCGTTGATCGAGGCGCCGGTCCGCAGCGCCAGGTTCTCCAACTCCTGACCGGAGAGGTTGAAGGAGATGGTGCTCTGCACGTTGTCGATGCCCTGGCCATTCAGTTCGATGACATGGTCACCGGCATTGTCGACCCAATAGGTGTCATCGCCGGTGCCGCCGCTCATCAGATCGGCGCCGGCGCCACCGTTGAGCGTATCGTTATGGGCTCCACCAAACAGCTTGTCGCTGCCGGCGCCACCGTCGAGCATGTCGTTGCCGGCATCGCCGCTGATCGTATCGTCACCACCAAGACCCGAGAGCGTGTCGGCGCTGGTGCCGCCGTTGATGTGGTCTGCGAAGACATTGCTGCCCTGCCAGATGTCCTTGCCGGCCGTGCCGACGAAGATGGTCGGGTCGAAGATCTGGGCGCGGACGCAGCTGCCGCTGCCATCGCCGGTATCACTGGACTCCCAGGTGGCCACGAAACGGCCATCGGCCAGCGCCGTGGTTGCCGAGTTATACTGAGGGCCAGTTGTCGTCGAATTGACGATGAAGTCGCTGCCGGCCGCTGAACCGTCGGCGTTGTAAAGGTGGGCGCGGATGCAGCTGCCGTCGCCGTCGCCGGTATCACTGGACTGCCAGGAGGCCACGAAGCGGCCATCGGCCAGCACAGTGATCGCGGGGTTATACTGATTACCCGCTGCCGTCGAATTGACGATGAAGTCGCTGCCGGCCGCTGAGCCGTTGGCGTTGTAGATGCGGGCGCGGATGCAGCTGCCTTCGCCGTCGCTGCCATCATTGGACTGCCAGGTGGCCACGAAGCGGCCATCAGCCAGAGCCGTGATCGTGGGGCTATACGGATCACCCACCGTCGTCGAATTGACGATGAAATCGCTGCCGGCCGCTGAACCGTTGGCGTCGTAGATGCGGGCGCGGATGCAATTGCCGTCGCCGTCGCTGGTTTCGTGGGACTCCCACGTGGTCACGAAGCGGCCATCGGCCAGCGCCGTGATCGCAGGGCTAGCCTGATCGCTCGTTGTTGTCGAATTGACGATGAAGTCGCTGCCGGCCGCTGAACCGTCGGCGTTGTAGATGTGGGCGCGGATGCAGCTGTTGCTCCCGTCGCCGGCGTCGTAGGACTGCCAGGTGGCCACGAAGCGGCCATCGGCCAGCGCCGTGATTGCGGGGCTGGACTGATAGCCAGTTGCTGTCGAGTTGACGATGAAGTCGCTGCCGCCCGCACTGCCATCAGCGTTGTAGACGCGGGCGCGGATGCAATAGCCATCGCCGTCGCCGGTGTCACCGGACTGCCAGGTGGCCACGAAGCGGCCATCGGCCAGCGCCGTGATCGCGGGGTTAGATTGATCGCTCGTTGCTGTCGAATTGACGATGAAGTCGCTGCCGGCCGCTGAACCGTCAGCGTTATAGATGTGGGCACGGATGCAGCTGCCAGCGCCGTCGCCGGTATCAGTGGACTGCCAGGTGGCCACGAAGCGGCCGTCGGCCAGCGCTGTGATCACGGGGCTGTACTGACTGTTTGTTGTCGTCGAATTGACGATGAAGTCCTGTCCGATGCGTCCGATAGGCATGGCTTGTTCCCTTTCGCTGCCGGCGCGGTGGAAAATGGCCAGCAGCTGGCGTCGCGTACTGGCATGAACGGAATTCGGTGAGCGCGGTGAAGATCGTTACAAGGTGCGTTGTTGGGACTGCGCACAAGCTGCGTTCAGATCACCACGAAATCGGCGTTGGTGAGCGCGAGGTTGGCGGCCAGTGTGGCGAAATGGGTTGAGCCGCCAGCGGCACTGCCGTTGCTGTCATAATAGAGCCAGCCGGTATCCGTCTCATAGATGATATGGTCGTTGCCGTCGCCGGCAAGGCCAGTCGTGTTCTTGACGAACTGGTCGGCGGTCAGCGTGCCATTGCCGCCAAGTGCGGCAAAGATCGCATTGTCGAGGTGGATGGTGTCTTCGACCGCCGAGAAGTCGGTGATGTGGTCGACATTGGTCGAGGCGTTCAGCGCCGTGGTGAAGACGAAACTGTCGTTGCCGGTGCTGCCGGAGAGCGTGTCATTGCCGAGCAGGCCGTTGATGACGTTGTTGCCGGAATTGCCGGTGATGATGTTGGCGGCCGAGTTGCCGGTGCCGTTGATCGAGGCCGCGCTGCGCAGTGCCAGGTTCTCGAGCTCCTGTCCCGACAGGTTGAACGAGACGAAGGCCTGGACATTGTCGGTACCCTCGCCGTTGAGCTCGACGACATGGTCTCCGGCATTGTCGACATAGTAGGTGTCGTTGCCGATACCGCCTTGCATGGTGTCGGCGCCCGCCTTGCCATCCAGTGTGTCGTTGCCGCCCAGGCCGGTGAGCGTGTTGACGCCCGAATTGCCGTTCATCGCGTTGGCCAGGCTGTTGCCGGTGGCGTTGATCGAAGTCGCACCGAGCAGCGTCACGTTCTCTATATTGCCCGTGAAGTGGTTGCCATCACTGAGGTTGATCGAGATGTGGCCGTTGACGGTATCGGTGCCGTTGGCGCCGGCGGTGCTTTCACTGACGATATCGCCCGCATTGTCGACGAAGTAGGTGTCGTCGCCCTGCGCTCCGCTCATCGTGTCGGCGCCGCCTTTGCCGTCCAGCAAATTGTCGCCGGAATTACCGGTCAGCACGTTGGCCAGGCTGTTGCCGGTGGCGTCGATGGAGGCCGCGCTGCGCAGTGCGACGTTCTCGATATTGCCCGTGAAGTGGTTGCCATCGCCGAGGTTGATCGAGATATAGCCGTTGACGGTGTCGGTGCCGTTGGCGCCGACAGTGCTCTCACTGACGATATCGCCCGCATTGTCGACGTAGTAGCCGTCGTTGCCCTGAGCGCCAGTCATGGTATCGGCACCGATGCCGCCATCCAGAATATTGGCAACATCGTTGCCGTAGAGCTGGTCCGCATGGCTCGATCCGGTCAGGTTTTCGATGAAGGTATAGCTGTCGCCATTGGCGTCGCCGGTATTGACCTTGTGATTTGAGAGGTTCGCAATGACGCCTGCGGCAGCGCTTGCATAAGAGGCCGTATCCGAACCGTCGCCACCATTCAGATTGTCCTCGCCGCCTCCGCCGATCAGCACGTCGTTGCCGAGGTCGCCACTAATGGTATCGGCGTGGGACGACCCGGTAATCGTATTGGCAAGGCCGTTGCCAACGATGGCGATTTGGTCAGTGGAATCTGCCCAGTTGGTGAAAGTTGCGGTCGAAAGGCTGAAATTCGACGCTGTCGCATCGAGGTCTATGTGAAGACCATCGGTGAAGCCCGACCCTAGATATGTGCCTCCCAGGGCGGCTGACTGATCGAGCAGATGCAACGTCGTTCCGCCGAAGCTGACGGTGCCGGCATTCGCCAATGCCTGTACCGACGCGCTGTTTCCCGACAGCCCGCCGAGAGCAAAAGTGGCCCCTGCGGAAATCGCCAGTCCGGATGAATCGGCAATCGAACCCGACCCGGACAGCACCAAGGTTCCCGCCGTGATCGTGGTCTGGCCCGTGTAGGTGTTCAGGCCTGACAGGACCTGGGTTCCCGCGCCGCTTTTTATCAGGTTGAGCTCGCCAAATACCGCCGAGCCGTTCGAGATCACGCCTGCAAACTCCCTCACGTCGCCAAGGCTTACACTCGTCGTCAAGGTGGCCGCGGTAACAGTATCGGCCCGGACTTCGCCGCTGCCGGTCAGTCCGGCGATGGTCTGGTCGAAAGTGCTGATATTGAGCGTCGCGCCAGCTTTTACGTCGACGACACTGGTGGCGCTGAAGGCGTGGTCGGCTCCCGCCCGCAATGTTCCGATCGCGACAGTGGTCGTGCCGGAGTAAGTATTGGCGCCTGACAATGTCAGGGTGCCGGTGCCGATCTTGTTTAACCCTGTATGGCTCAAGCTATTCGCGAAAACGCCCGAGAAGATGGAGCTGCCGGCCTCATAGACGTTAGCGACAACATCGGAAAGGCCGTTGTTGGTGATCAAGCCCGCCCCGGTCAGATGGTTCAGTTCCAGATAGAAGCCATTGGCGTCGAGAACCGCTCCGGCCGCGATATTGGTGTTGGCCAGCCCGTTGGTGAAGGACGCGAACGCCTTGCCCGCTCTCAGCGTGCCGCCGTCAATGGCAAGCGAGCCCGCATCATTGGCGGTGATGCTGCTTGAGCCAAAGTAAATCGTTCCCTTATCCGTCGCGCTGCCAAAATGCACGGCGGTCCCGGCGCCGCCGAGCGCCGCGAACGTACCGGTCAACGAAAGTGACGTGCCCGTCTGTGCCCTGATAAACGTTGAAACGCCGGCGAGTTCGATCAGATCGTTGGCAAGTGTCGCGCCGCCTGTAGACCGGAACACGCTATCGCCGGCGAACGTGATGTCTCCCGTTCCGAACGCAGCGGCGCCAAACGAAACTGTGCCTTGATTGATTTGCGTTCCGCCCGACCAGTTGTTGGTCGCATCAGACAGCTTCAGCGTGCCGAGGCCGGATTTGGTTAGCAGTCCCGTTCCAGTAATCTGCGCCTGAACGTCGAGGGTCGTGTTGGTTCCGGTCGTCGCGATCAACGTTGCCGCATTGAGCTGCAGCGTCAGCGAAGACGCCAGCACGCTTGCCTGTAGATTGGAGGTCGACGTTACGCTGATGATCGCACCGCCGGCCTTGTTCATGATGAGCGAGCCGTGTTCGAGACTGTAATTCTCGATGGCGGAACTCGCCAGGTTCAAGGTGCCGACCGTGAACGGACCTTGAACCGCCAGGTCGATGTGATGCGTGACGCTGACGCCTAGATTAGAGAAATCCGCTGTAGCACCGATTGCGTCAGGCACGCCGCCAGTCCAAAA
>NZ_JBFULQ010000262.1:0-7598 GCF_054049815.1 Mesorhizobium sp. P5_C1
GTCCTGTACGGAAGCGTCGGCGATTGCCGGATTGCCGACCACGATCGTATCGGCGGGACGCGACAGTTTGACGATCTTGGCCTGGTTCATCGTGACCTCGATGCCGGCCCCGGCCATGGCGGGCGCGACGAAGCTCGCGGCGACAAGAAGCGCAGCAATCACGATTGACGATCTCGGCTGGGCCATTGAGGCGCTCCACGCAAGCAGACTGATCAACGGAACATGAACGAGATTGGTGAACCAACGGTTAAGCGGACACCCCAGCAGAAGGGTGCGGCGTGCCAACTTGATTGCCTGCGGAGCGCGATCTCCCCACCATCGACCCCTGCAAACGGATGGGGCCGGCCGGCATTTAGTGCTGGGTTAACCACGCAATATATTCGAACCGGGAAAGGAATCGGTAAGGCTGTTTATTAAGCCGATCGAAAGAGCTTCTCCCTAGATTGCCAGTATCCGATCAACCAACGCAGAAGTTGACGGAAGTGCTGTAACACGTGGAGTAGGAGCTCTCGAATGTCTAATCTCATCGCACGTTTTGTGAAGGACGAATCCGGCGCGACCGCTATCGAATATGGTCTGATCGCCGCTCTCATCGCGCTCGCCATCATCACTGGCGCTGGCGCGCTCGGCAATGCACTCAACACCAAGTTCCTGGCTATCGGAAACACCCTGAACAGCAGCGGCAGCTAATATTCCGCATAGCTGAGCGCTGAGCGCTGAGCGCTCGGATCACGTTCTGTAGAAGGGCTGCCGCGTGGCGGCCCTTCTCTATTCCGCTGCCAATACCAGTCGCCTTTTCGTTCCGGGCCTCACCAATCGTTAATCGAACATGGCTAGATTGAGCCCTGTGAAATCGGACAATAGGCATAGCGCCGATGCTTGAAGCCCTGATCTTCGTCGTGTTTCCGTTCTGCATGCTGTTTGCCGCGATCTCCGACATGCTGTCGATGACGATCGCCAATCGCGTGCCGGTGCTGCTTGTTGTTGTTTTCGCGCTGGTTGCGCCACTGACGGGTATGGAATGGGCAGCCTATGGCGGACATATCGCCACTGGCGCCCTGGTCCTGGCCGTGACGTTCGGCCTGTTTGCAATGGGTGGCATGGGTGGTGGCGACGCCAAGCTGCTGGCCGCCTCCGCGATGTGGATGGGTCTCAATATACATCTCGTCGAATATCTTGTGGTCTCGACAATCATCGGCGGCCTGCTGACGCTCGCCATCCTCCTCTACCGGAAATCGCTGCTTGCGGCCGTTACCGGCCAAAATCCGTTTCTGCGCCATTTCGCCGAAGAGTCAAATGGGGTTCCCTACGGCATCGCGCTTGGCCTTGGTGGGTTGCTGACCTATCCGGATTCGCCCTTGATGGTCTGGGCGCTGACCAGGCTGGCGACCTGAACACGATCCGATTTCGGTTATCCACCAGCATTGTCGCAGCCGGCTTTCGACAACGCCGGGACGGCCCGTTTTGGCCGGTCAGGCCACATTCCGGCTAATTTATGTAAACGTTAAATTAATCACGATCGTAAGCATTACATTAACCTTGTTTTGACGATTGCCGCTGCAAAGTCCGGCTTGGCTACGTGGTTTGCCAGGGCAAGGGTTCGGACAGATGCCAGCATCGCGATTGATAATTCTGAGCGTGGCGGTGGCCGCGGCGGGTGGTGCCGGTTATGTCGCGAAGAACATGGTGGCACCGCCGCCCCAGATCGTCGTCGATTCCGGGCCCCAGGCGCCGGCGGTGTCGCTGCAGGATGTGCTAGTGCTTTCGGGCGACGTTCCGATGGGCAGTCCGCTCGAGAAAAACATCGCCTGGCAATCCTGGCCCGCCGACGGCATCAACGCGAATTTCATCACCCGCACCGCCGAGCCAGAGGCGCTGGAAAAGCTGAAGGGCTCCGTTGCCCGCGTGGCGATGTACGCCGGAGAGCCTCTGCGGCGTTCCAAGCTGATCGGCGAGGGGCAGAGCTTCATGTCGTCGATCCTGCCTTCCGGCATGCGGGCGGTCGCCACCGCCATCTCGGCCGACACGTCGGCCGGCGGCTTCATTCTTCCCAACGACTTCGTCGATGTCATCATGACCCGCAGGGGCGATGCCAGCGGCGGCGGCGCCACCAGTTTCAACACTGAAACCATCCTCAAGAACATCCGCGTCCTGGCAATCGACCAGACCATTCAGGAGGACGAGGAAGGCAAGAAGACCAGGGTGGGCCAGACAGCCACGCTGGAACTGACACCGCGTCAGGCGGAGATCATCACCGTTGCCCAGCAGATGGCGGATCGCCTGACCCTGGCGCTGCGGGCGGTCGCGGACACCCAGGAAAAGAACCTGGGCGAGGCCGACTATCTCGTTTCCGGCAATGGCCGCAGGGGAACGGTGAGGCTGATCAAGTCGGGCGAAGTTTCCGAAGTGGGGGCAAGGAAATGAGGCTAAGTGGTAAACTGCCGGCAATTGTAGCCGCGGCATTCAGCCTGCTGCTCATCGGGACGAATCTGCAAGGCGTCGTCGAGGCAAAGAACGCGCAGGTCACTGCATCGACGGCAACCCAGCGCGTCAAGCTTGGCCTCAACAAGTCGGTGGTCATCGACCTGCCGAGCGATGCCTACGATATTCTCGTCGCCAACCCGGCGGTTGCCGATGCGGTGACCCGCACCGCAAGGCGTATCTATCTGTTCGGCAAGGCGGTCGGCGAGACGAACATCTTTGTCTTCGGTCCGAATGGCGAGCAGATCGTCAGCCTGGATCTGGCTGTCGAACGCGACGTTGCCGGCCTTGAAGACTATATCAAGCGCTTCATTCCAACGTCGGCAATCAAGGTGGAACTGCTGAATGACAACGTCGTCCTGACAGGGACGGTCGACACGCCGCTGGACGCAAAACGCGCCGTCGACCTGGCGACGATCTTCGTGTCGGGCGGTGAAGCGACCACGGGACAATATTCGCAGACCGCGGCCGGCGGTTCGGCGCAGAACGGTGTCCAGATCGACAATCCGGACCAGGAACGCCGCACCAGTAAGATCGTCAACCTGCTTCAGATCATCGGCGACGATCAGGTCACGCTGAAGGTGACGGTCGCCGAAGTCAGCCGCTCGGTGATGAAGCAGCTCGGCGTCAACATGGTCGGCAGTGGCGGCAGCAACGGCATCAGCTACGGCGCGGTCAGCGACAATTTCACCGGCCTCGGCAAGCAGCTGTCGAATTCGGGCTTCAACATCGGCGCCTCGGGGCTGCAGGCCTATATCAACGCCATGGAGCAGTCCGGCGTCATGAAGACACTGGCTGAGCCGACCTTGACCGCCGTGTCCGGCGAGAAGGCGACCTTCAAGGTCGGTGGTGAATACAACATGGTGAGCGGCGTCTCCCAGAATGTATCGACCGACAACCAGACCGGCCTGAAGACCTACAGCGTCGACAAGATCGAGTACGGCATCGGTCTGGAATTCCAGCCGGTGGTGTTGTCTCCCGGCCGCATAAGCCTGAAAGTCAGAACCTCGGTTTCCGAGCCGACAACGGAAGGGTCGGTTTCTTTTTCCAGTGGCGTGACCAGCCCCGGCATGAATGCCCTGTCACTGCGCAAGCGCCTTGCCGATACGACCGTTGAACTGCCCTCGGGCGGCTCCATGATGATCGCCGGCCTGGTTCGCGACGATGTCAGGCAAGCCGTCAACGGGTTGCCAGGGCTGACAAAGATTCCGGTGCTCGGCGCGCTGTTCCGCAGCAGGGATTTCGTGCGCAACGAAACCGAGCTGGTGATCATCATCACGCCGTATCTCGCACGGCCCGTGGCACGCAACGACCTTGCCAAGCCGGACGACAATTTCAACGCTGCCAGCGATGGCGCCGCCATGTTCCTTGGCAGGGTCAATCGCGTCTACGGCACCATGCAGACTGACAAGCCCAACGGCCGTTACCATGGCGTTGTCGGCTTCATCTACAAATAGGCGGGAGCGGATATGTCTCAGTCAGCATTGAAGGCAAGCACCATCGCCACGACGATGCGCTTTGGCCGTTCGCGGATTTGCGGGCGAGCCGTTCCGGTCCTGGCAATTGCGGTAGCGGCGCTGCTGTCCGGCTGCGCCAATCGCGACAGCGTCACCGTCGGTGCGATTCCGGATGATTATCGTACCAATCATCCGATCGTGATCGCGGAGAAGAACCAGAAGATCGACCTGCCTGTCGGCGCCGGCGATCGCGGCATGACCGGATCGCAGCGCGACACGCTTCTGGGCTTCCTCGACAGCTATGACAAGAGTGCCGCCCCGACGCTGACGATCCAGGTCCCGAGCGGGTCGGCCAACGAGGTCGCCGCGACGGCGGCGGCCCGCGATTTCGCCCGGCTCGCGGTCGCCGCCGGTGTCAAGCGCAACCGGGTCGTCGTCACCTCCTATCAGGCCGCCTCGAGCGAGATCTCCTCGCCGGTTCGCGTCTCCTTTGTCTCGGTCAGAGCCCAGACCGACAAATGCGGACGCTGGCCAGCTGACCTGGTCGAGACCTCGGAAAACAAGCATTATGCCGACTTCGGCTGCTCCTATCAGAACAATCTCGCCGCGCAGATGGCCAACCCGGCCGATCTGCTCGGCCCGCGCAAATCTACCGACATCGATGCTGAAAATCGCGGCGCGGTGATCGATGTCTACCGTCAGAGGGGCATCTCGGGCGAGTTCCTTAGCAATTCGGAAGTAGATTTCTGAGCCGCCGTCTCGGACAGAACAGGCCACGCGAAAGAGTATGATCATGAGCAACCTTGCCTACGACGCCCCGGTGGATGGCAGCGATACTTCGCAGCAAGACATCGCCGCGATGCAGGCATTGCGGCCGATCCCGCGCATCTCGATCCAGGCATTCTGCGAGACCGAGGGCGTTGCAAATCCGGTCGAGCGCGCCGGCGAGGACCGCCGCATGACGAAGGCGCATCTCAAGGTCCATATGGGCGGCGTCCCCACCGCCATCGAATTCTATCAGTCGGCGCCGACGCCCAATCTTATCCTGCTGGAATCGCGCAGCGAGCCGAAGCAATTGCTGGAGCAACTCGCCCAGCTCTCGGAATATTGCGATCCGACCTCGAAGGTGGTGGTGATAGGTCATTACAATGATGTCGGTCTCTATCGCGAGCTCATCCGCTCCGGCATTTCCGAATATGTGATCGCACCTGTGTCGATGGCTGACATCGTCAGCGTGGTGTCGTCGATTTTCATTGATCCGGAAGCCGAGCCGCTCGGCCGCTCGATCGCCTTTGTCGGCGCCAAGGGCGGCGTCGGTTCCTCCACGATTGCCCACAATGTGGCCTGGGCGATGTCCACCCTGTTCAAATCCGAGGTGGTCGTCGCCGATCTCGACCTCGCTTTCGGTACGGCCAACATCAATTTCGACCGGGATCCGGCGCAAGGCATCGCCGAGGCGGTGTTTTCGCCGGAGCGCATCGATGAAGTATATCTCGACCGTCTGCTGACCCAGTGCGCCGAACACCTGTCGCTGCTGGCAGCCCCTTCGACGCTCGAAAGGGTCTATGACTTCGATCCCGAAGCCTTCGCGCAGCTCATCGACACCGCCCAGCGCAGCGTGCCGCTACTGGTGCTCGATATTCCCCATGCCTGGACGGGCTGGACCAAGAACACGCTGATCAAGGCCGACGAGATCGTCATCACGGCGACGCCGGAACTGGCCAATCTGCGCAACACCAAGAACATGGTCGACATGTTGAAGCGGCTTCGTCCCAACGACCCGCCGCCGAAGCTGATCATCAACCAGGCCGGCGTCCCCAAGCGCCCGGAGATTTCACCGTCCGATTTCACCGAGCCGCTCGGCCTGACGCCAATGTCGGTCATTGGCTTTGATCCGTTGCTGTTCGGCAATGCCGCCAACAACGGGCGCATGCTTGGCGAAATGGATGCCAAGAACTCGGTTGTCGCGATGATCAACGAAATCGCGCACGTGCTGACTGGGCGCAGTGAAATCAAGACGAAGAAGAAGGCAGGGCTTGGCAATCTGCTTGGCAGGCTCTCGCGCAACAAGAAATGACGTTTCAGCGGTGGAATCGGTAGCAGATCATGTTTGGTAAAAGAGGCAGCGACGACGGAAACCGGTTCACGCCGGAATTTCGCCAGCCGGCACCGACCCCGGTTGCGCCGGCGGCCGTAAGTTCTGCGGATACGGCGGTGCTTGCCCGCCCCGCTGCGCCTCCGCCAAGCGCACCTGTCGCGCCGCCGGCGCGCCGCACAATCGATGCGCCGTCATCGGCACCGGACCTGAAGCGGGTCCAACGCGAAAAGAGCGAATCCTATTACGACACCAAGAGCCAGGTTTTCTCCGCGCTCATCGACACCATCGATCTGTCGCAGCTCTCCAAGCTTGATCCCGAAAGCGCACGCGAAGAAATTCGCGACATCGTCAACGACATCATCGCGATCAAGAATTTCGCGATGACGATCRCTGAGCAGGAGGAACTTCTCGAGGACATCTGCAACGATGTGCTCGGCTATGGGCCACTCGAGCCGTTGCTGGCGCGCGATGACATCGCCGACATCATGGTCAACGGCTCCAAGAACGTCTACATCGAAGTCAACGGCAAGGTCGAACAGACCGGCATCCGCTTTCGCGACAACCAGCAGCTCCTCAACATCTGCCAGCGCATCGTCAGCCAGGTTGGCCGCCGTGTCGACGAATCCAGCCCGATCTGCGACGCGCGTCTTCCCGACGGTTCACGCGTCAACGTCATCGCGCCGCCGCTCTCCATCGACGGTGCCACGCTCACCATCCGCAAATTCAAGAAGGACAAGCTGACCCTGGATCAGCTGGTCAGGTTCGGCGCCATCTCACCGCAGGGAGCCGAAGTTCTCAAGATCATCAGTCGTGTTCGCTGCAACATCGTCATCTCGGGCGGTACCGGCTCGGGCAAGACGACTCTGCTCAACTGCCTGACCAACTATATCGACCGCGAGGAGCGCGTCATCACCTGCGAGGACTCGGCCGAGCTGCAATTGCAGCAGCCGCATGTCGTGCGCCTCGAAACCCGCCCGCCCAATCTGGAGGGCGAGGGTGAGGTAACGATGCGTGACCTGGTCAAGAACTGCCTGCGCATGCGTCCCGAGCGCATCATCGTCGGCGAAGTGCGCGGACCCGAGGTGTTCGACCTTCTGCAGGCGATGAACACCGGCCATGACGGTTCGATGGGAACGATCCACTCGAACAGCCCGCGCGAGTGCCTGAACCGTATCGAATCCATGATCGCGATGGGCGGTTATTCGCTGCCTCAGAAAACCGTGCGCGAAATCGTCGTCGGCTCCATCGACGTGATCATCCAGGCGGCGCGCCTGCGCGATGGATCGCGTCGCATCACCCACATCACCGAGGTGATCGGCATGGAGGGCGACGTCATCATCACGCAGGATATCGTCCTCTATAACATCAAGGGCGAGGACGCCAATGGCAGGCTGCTGGGAGAGCATGTATCGACCGGCATCGGTCGTCCGCATTTCTGGGACCGGGCTCGCTACTATGGCGAGGAGCAGCGCCTCGCCACTGCGCTCGAAGCGATGGAGAAACGCGCTGACTGACGGCGTGAGGGTTCTGGCCAATGTTTGGAATTGACGGCACAGTACTGG
>NZ_JBFULQ010000263.1:0-7593 GCF_054049815.1 Mesorhizobium sp. P5_C1
GCATCAAGACGACGTTGCCGCTGTTTCGCGATCTCGTCGGCAATGCCGACATCGCCAATGGCGACTATGATATCCACTGGCTGGAAAAATATCTGGCCAAGGAAGAGTAGTCCGGGGACGCGATGACCCGCCCCTTCGCGCCCGGCTATCGCATCCCGACCGACCTTTTGCTCAAGGCCTACGCCTCGGGCGTGTTCCCGATGGCCGAAAGTGCCAGCGATCCGGAGGTGTTCTGGGTGCGGCCGGAAACGCGCGGCATCATCCCGCTTGACGGTTTTCACACGCCGAAAAGCCTCAGGAAAACGATCAAGAAGCACCCTTTCGACATCCGTTTCGATTTCGATTTCGAAGCAACGATCGACGGTTGCGCCGAGAGACGCGAGGAGCGCCGGTCGACCTGGATCAATGCGCCGATCCGCGAAGCCTATGTCCAGTTGCACCGGATAGGGCATTGTCATTCGGTCGAGGCTTGGCGCGAGGACCGGCTGGTCGGTGGCCTCTACGGCGTATCGCTTGGCCGGGTGTTCTTTGGCGAAAGCATGTTCGCCAGGGAGACGGACGCTTCCAAGACCTGCCTTTATTATCTCGTCGAGAGGTTGAAGGCGCGCGGCTTCGCTCTGCTTGATACGCAGTTCACCACCGAGCACCTCAAGCGCTTCGGCGCGGTCGACGTGCCGCGCGGCAAATACGAGAAAATGCTGGCCGACGCGCTGAAGGGCGAGGCCGTATTCTACCCCTGACGATCGGGCCTCTTACTTCCCGGCCGCGGCTTGCAGCGGCGTCTGCGAATGGAACATCATCTTCCAGCCGTTGACGCGATGGACGTAGCCGGTACTGACCAGCGCCGCGTAGGGCTCGCCATTCTCACGCGTCGCGTGCGCCTCGTAGGTCAGCATGACGATATCGCTGCCCGGCTCGATTATTCCCTTGAGCTCGATGTCAAGATCGCGCCAACGGTTGGGCTTGGTTGCGGTCTTGGCGAGATCGGCATTGTCCATGGCCTGTGCCATCTGCGGAAACGCCACCAGGCACTCGGTGTCGGCATTGGCCGCGTAGTAGGCCGCGTCACCCGTCCAGAACCCTTTTTCGAGTTCGAGCAATTCCGCCTTGCCGGCGGTGATCCGCTTGCTGTCTGACATCGGAATATCCTCCATGCGCATGAATGCGCGGTCGTCCGTGGTCCAACGCATGGTGGCCACGACGGTTCCAGAGGATCAGTTGGCTTCGGTGGTATCCGGTTCCGTGGTATCCGGTTCGGTGATAGCCGGTTCCGTGGCATCGGGCTGTACCACGTCCGGAGTGGCGGCAGGCTTCGGCTCGGCCGCGGCAGGCTTCGACGCGTCGGCTTTGGTCGCGTCAGCCTTGGCGGCGTCGGGCGCCGGCACATCCGACTTCTGCTTGCATTCCTTTAGCCAGACGTCATAGACGGCATGTTCGACGGCGTTGAGGCCAGGGCTTTCGGCAAACATCCAGCCGGTGAAGATGCGGCGGATCTTCCGGTCGAGCGTGATCTCGTCGACCTCGACGAAGGAATCGGTCTTTGGCTCCTCGGTCTGCGGCCTCGAGTAGCAGACGCGCGGCGTCACCTGCAAAGCACCGAACTGCACCGTCTCGTCGATATAGACATCGAAGGTGATGATGCGGCCGGTGATCTTGTCGATGCCGGCAAACTCGGCGATGGGATTGGTGACCCGGTCCGATCCTGCGGGCGCCGCCGGCGCCGGTGCAGCGGGCGCCGGTTCAGGCGAAGCGGCAAAGGCAGCGGTGCTGACGGCAAGACTGGCGGCTAGCGCCAGGCCGCCCGTCGATATTCGGTTGAAAAAGCTCATCTAGGGGTACCGGTGGTTCGCGCCCGGGTGATTCTGTCGATCGCCAAGGCTAGTCGCCGTTTTTTTTTGATCAGCAAGCAGCTAAACACCAATTGTGGCGATAAAGGACCGGCCTGCACCTTGCGCCGTTACAAGTCGGGGGCCGTTACGATCCGGGTGTCCAGGCGTCATAGTCGCCCGTGACCTGCGGGCGATGCTGGTTGGTCAGCACCGAGCCTTTCGGGCGGTAGGCCGCCGGAGTGCCGGTCAGATTGGGCTGATGTGGCTTCTGCCAGTCGCGGGGCTTGTAGGTCTCGCTGGCGGGCGCGACATCGACACGGTGATGCATCCAGCCATGCCAGCCGGGCGGTATCGCGGAGGCTTCCGAATAATTCCGGTAGATGACCCAGCGGCGCGTGCGGCCCTCCGAATCGATGCCGCCTTCGTAATAGACATTGCCTGTCTCGTCCTGGCCGACCTTCTTGCCGTGCCGCCAGGTGTACAGGCGCGTTCCCAGCGTCTGGCTGTTCCACCAGGTGAAAAACTGCGTAAGGAAAGTCTTCATCTCAGAACCCTCGCGCCGGCAGCGCCCGTTTCCTGCTTATGGCGTCAGGCCTTCGGGAAGGCAAGGGTTTTGCCGCAGGGTGCACGCAAATGGCTTGCCGGAAACCCGACACAAGCCCGTGATCTTCTCGACCGCGCGATGCGCGCTTGCCAAGCCTTTGCGGTCTTTCTAAAGCTTTGCGCGCCAAGGCCGGTATCCGACCCGCTGCAGGCTGACGGAGGTGACGATTGGCCACGGAAATGCCGACCACCGACATTCGCATCAGCGCAAACGCGATTCGGCGCTGCAAAGGCGGCACACCGATTGTCTGCCTCACCGCTTACACCTATCCCATCGCCCGCCTGCTCGACGACCATGTCGACCTGCTCCTGGTCGGCGACAGCGTCGCCATGGTGCTGCACGGCCACGAGACGACGCTAGGCGCTTCRCTCGAGATGATGATCGCGCATGGGCAAGCGGTGATGCGCGGCGCGGCCAAGGCCTGCGTCGTCGTCGACATGCCGGCCGGCACCTATGAGGATTCGGCGGCGCAAGCCGTTGCTTCGGCGCGGCGGATGATCGACGAAACCGGCTGCCAGGCGGTGAAACTCGAAGGCGGCGTCGACATGGCCCGGCAGATCGCCGCGATCGTCGCTGCCGGCATTCCGGTGATGGGACATATCGGCCTCCAGCCGCAATCTGTCGAGAAAAACGGCGGCTACAAGATCAAGGGCCGCACCGAAGAGGCCGTTGCGGCTTTGGTTCGCGATGCACTCGCGGTCGAAAGCGCCGGCGCGTTCTCGGTGGTCATCGAGGGCACGGTCGAGACCGTCGCCTCCGACATCACCCGCCGCATCGCCATTCCAACCATCGGCATCGGCGCCAGCAGCGACTGCGACGGCCAGATCCTGGTCATCGACGACATGGTCGGGCTGACCGTCGACCGCGTGCCGAAATTCGTCAAGGAATATGCCGACCTGCGCAGCGTCATCTCACACGCCGCCGAACGCTACGCTGCGGAGGTGCGAAGCCGGACATTTCCCGGCCCCGGCCATGTCTTTTCGGCGACAAAGCACGGGGATGACGCATGAGCCGGCTCGTCATCGTCGACAGCGTTGCCGCACTGCGCGCGCAGCTCCGCGACTGGCGGCGCGACGGCCTTCGTATCGCCATGGTGCCGACCATGGGCGCATTGCATGACGGGCACATCTCGCTGGTCAGGATCGCACTCGAAAGGGCCGATCGCTGTGTCGTGTCGATCTTCGTCAATCCGACGCAGTTCGCGCCGACGGAAGACCTCGACAAATACCCGCGCCAGCTCGCCCACGACCTCGACCGGCTGAAAGCGGCCAAGGCCGACCTTGCCTTCATACCGACGGTTGGCGAGATGTATCCCGCCGGCTTTGCTACCAGGATCTCGGTCGGCGGTCCCTCCGCCGGGCTCGAATCGGACTTTCGGCCGACGTTTTTCGACGGTGTCGCCACCGTCGTGGCAAAGCTCTTCCTGCAGGCAACGCCTGACTGCGCGATCTTCGGCGAGAAGGACTACCAGCAGCTTTGTGTCGTCAGGCAGCTCTGCCGCGACCTCGACCTGCCGGTCGAGATCATCGGTGCACCGACGATCCGCGACGCACATGGTCTCGCCATGTCGTCACGCAACGCCTATCTCGATGAAGCCGAACTCAAGATCGCCCGCCAACTCAATGTGATATTACGCGACACGGCGGTGGCTTTGACGGCAGGTGCCGACCAAAACAACGCAACCGCGGAGGCCAGCCGTGCCCTGGTCGCGGCCGGCTTCCGCAAGGTCGACTACGTCGAGGCCCGTGAAAGCCTGACGCTTGCGCCATGGCGTCGCGATCGTGAAGGACGCGTGCTTGCGGCCGCCTGGCTCGGCAAGACGAGGCTGATCGACAATGTGGACGTTCGCTCCACCTAGCGCCGCGGGTTGCTGCCGCGCGCCTACCTCTCTCCCATTCGTCCGCTGGGCCTGACGAACAGTTGCCCCACAAAGATCCCAACAATTCCGGCTGATGCTTTCACGAGTGCATCGGCAAACTGCGCGTGGCGACCAGGATCAATGATTTGAAGCAGTTCCAGGACGCCGGCGGTCACAATCACGAAAATCGCAGCTTGATACAGGCGGTTGGGGAAGCCGAGCGCCAGGACGAAGCCCAAGAGCACATAAGCCAAGGCGCGCTCAACATTCGCCTCGGCTATGTGTGGCCGCATCTGGATCGGCGACAGGGTTGAGAAAATGATGATGGCGAGCAGCACCAGCGCTGCAATGCGGGACAGTTTGGTCATGTTCCTGCATATCCGTCGTGAGCCGGCGCAGCAAACGCCGAGATGACGCATGGCCGTGTGCGGAACCGATTACGGCCAGCAATGCCGGTGGAGCGTAATGTCAGCGCAGGTCGCCCCGGCTCCCGGGCCGGAGCCATGCCTGCCAACCTGCAAAGATCGCGAGCCATCTGATCGCCGCCTATTCCTCGGTCGGCATGTGCAGATACATCGACTGGATGCCGACCCGGCCCGGCCCGGTGAAGCGGTTGACGATGAAATTCATGTTGGCGCCGAAGAAGCCGCTCGACAGGCGATCGATCTTGGTCTCCATCCTGACCGAGACATCCTTGAACAGCCAGCCGCCGGGCTCGATGTCGATGGTTTCGCCGGCGGCGAGCGTTTTCTCGAAGACGTTGCCGTAGCCGTGCAGCCAGACGATGCCATCGCCGGCATCGCCGCGAAAGCGATCGATGAAGAAGCCGCTCTGGCCAAACAGCATCGTCGCCAGGCCGCGCACGCGCTCGAAAGTGTACTCGACATTGCCGGTGGCGGCGAGAAACTGGTGCTCGCGCACCTGGATCTCCTCGCCACGCCTGAGATGGATCGGCACGATATGGCCGGGCCCATCGCGGCTGAAGGCAATGATCCCTGCTCCGGACGCTTCGGTGACGAAGATCTGCATGCCGGCCATCATGCGCTTCAGCGCACCCTTCAGCGATTTCAGGCCAATGTTGATGGTCGAGTTCTTCCACAGCAGGATGTGATGCTCGAAATAGACCGGCATGCGCGTCACATCGACCGAAAGCACGGGCACCAGTTCGCCGGCGATATGATAGGTGACGCCGCCAAAGGTTTCGTCCGACACCTGTGTCGGCATCAGTTCCGGTAAGCTCGGCATGAAAATCCCCCCAACGCTGCCCAACACGCGCGTCTGTCGGTTCCGGCTTCCGGCAGGGTCAGCTGAAGGAGCTTTGCTGCGGGACTTTCAAGCCGTCAAACGAAAATAGGGCTTTGTCGTGGTGCTCGCGCGAAGGTGATCGAGATACGCCGGCTGATAGGTCAGCCAACAAGAGTCCTGATGTAGACGAGCGTCGGATGTCCCAAGGCACCTGCGTGTTCGCCGACATCGGCGGATCGCAAGAAGCCGTTTGCCTCGTAGAAGGCGATGGCTCGGATGTTCTGTTCCTCCACCTCCAGGCGGATGGCGCGGGCCTCTGGGAAGCTTTCGATGACCTCATCGAGCAGCATGCCGCCGATGCCTCGCCCCTGCAGGCTGGGCAGCACGTAGAGCTGCTTGAGCATGATCACTTCGACGCCTTCGGCAAAAGCCATGCCGCCGATCAGCTTGCCATCATCGGCCACCAGGAATTCCGAGTTCGGCCGCGTCAGCCGCGACCGCAGCGAGGAAATCGAGTGCCAGCCGTCGGTGATCTCGGTCACCTTGGCAGCGCCGTAGATTGCGTCATAGGTCGCATGCCAGGTTTCGACCAGCAGCGCACGCACTGCGGCAAGGTCGCGTTCCCCGGCGGTGCGAACGAACATGGTTCTCCCCCCTATGTTGCGACCGGCTTGCGCCGGAAGTCGGCCACGGCAAGCAGCACCACCCAGACGAGAAGCACCATGCTGCCCGGCATGTTGGCCGCCATGGCGGTGCCGGAGAAACCGGTTGCAGCAGTCGCAAAACCACCGACCAGAACACCCACGGCACCGACACCGCCGAGCAACGACAGCCACAACGGACTGCGCCTGGCCTGGCGCAGGGCGACATTGGCGAGCAGAACCGTCAAGCCGAGCAGCATGGCGCTGATCGCGGCAAAACCGACTTCGATCTGGCGTACGGCGAAGGCGGCGCTGAACAACGATGGCTTTGTCGCCGCATCGGCCATCGCCCAGGCATTGACCACCGCTTTCAGCGCAATGCCATCGACGGCCTGCAAGGCAGCTGCCGCCGCCAGCGACGCCGCGCCAAACAGGATCGTCAGAAGAGCCCAGCCGCGTGGCGGGCCGTCCGACAGACGGCCAAGGATCAGCACCAGGCCTGCAACCATCGACAGAACGCCGGCGAGCTGTGCCATGTGGCTGAACAACCAGATGTGGTCGGCGGCATATTCACCGAAGGCGGCAAGCGCGTCATTCGGGTCTTCATGCATCGGATGCAGCGACGTGCCGACAAAAAGCAGCACGGCGCCGGCAATCAAAAGGGCCGACGAGACGCTAGCCGGGTTGCCGGGCTTCGCGTCTCCGCTCATTGATCCGCGATGCCGAGCTTGGCCTTGACGAGGTCGTTGACGGCTTGCGGGTTGGCCTTGCCGCCGGTCGCCTTCATCACCTGGCCGACGAACCAGCCGGCCATGCTCGGCTTGGCGCGGGCCTGTTCGACCTTGTCGGGGTTGGCGGCGATCACCTCATCCACGGCCTTCTCGATGGCGCCGGTGTCGGTGACCTGCTTCATGCCACGGCTTTCGACCAGCTGGCGCGGATCGCCACCCTCGGTCCAGACGATCTCGAACAGGTCCTTGGCGATCTTGCCGGAGATGGTGCCATCCCTGATCAGGTCGATGACCGCGCCGAGTTGGTCGGGCGAAACCGGAGCGTTTTCAATATCCTTGCCGGCCTTGTTCAATTGCCCGAGCAGGTCGTTGATGACCCAGTTGGCGGCAAGCTTGCCGTCGCGGCCGGCGGCCACCTTCTCGAAATAGTCGGCGATCGGCTTTTCCGAGACCAGGATCGACGCATCATAGGTCGACAGGCCGAGCGAAGCGATCAGCCGCGCCTTCTTGTCGTCCGGCAATTCCGGCAATTTCCCAGCCAGCGCGTCGACATAGGCCTGATCGAACTCCAGCGGCAAAAGGTCGGGATCGGGGAAATAGCGATAGTCGTGCGCCTCYTCCTTGGWGCGCATCGAGCGCGTCTCGCCCTTGACGGCGTCGAACAGCCGCGTTTCCTGATCAATCT